>DAOUFH010000122.1:0-8399 GCA_034429955.1 Dehalococcoidales bacterium | reverse complement strand
TTATAACATGAAGGACTTAAGCGGTTAGATTAATAGATTTGTTAGATTTATAGCTGTTAGACATTAGGAGAAAAGGTGAGTTTTTAGTTTCAGGTAAGGGTGGGATTGGTAGCTGTTAGATTATTAGCTGCCAGTCTATAAGTTTATAGCTATTTTGTCATCCTGAAGCCTCATACCGGCGAGGCTGAAGGATTCGGATGAGGGGTGGACCTGATATTTCCCCTCTCCTCCCCGGATGCTTCGTCGGCTAAGGCCTCCTCCAGCCTGACAAATTAAAACTCACCTTTTTCCGTCATCGTCTTTGCGAGCCCGGTTCTCTCCCGAAGCAATCTAATATAATTTCAGTTTTTAGCTCTCAGCTTTTAATACCCTACCCCAAACTGACGGCTGATCGCTGACAGCTATTATAAATCGCTGCAGGAGTAAAAGGCGTTCGCTCTGAAGTTGGTTTGTATATTTGGGTTATTTGCATTTGTGTAGTGTTTCGAGCTTAGAATTTTGTTGACCTATTGGTACTTATTGGTAGTATTTCTTCCCCTTCTCCCCAAACTGCAAGATACCGGCTTCCCCATTATGTCATCCTGGCCTTTACTGTGGTATAATGTTCACAATCGCAGGCGATTCTGTGGCCTGAATAAAGAACAAGGAAAAGTGAATAATGGATGATAGAGTAGCCATTTTCATCGATGGCAGTAACCTTTATCACTCAGTTAAAAACAATTTCGGTCGGCATGACCTGAATTTTACTGAGTTCGCCAACAAGCTGGTTGCGGGACGCAGGCTGTTCCGTATATATTACTACAATATTTTACAGGACCCCATGCAGTATCCGGAAAGCCATAAAGAGCAGCTGGAATTCCTGGATGTCCTGAAGAAAACCCCTTATCTCGAAGTTAGACTGGGCAGCACCAAGAAAAGCCTGGGCACCGAGAAGGGTGTGGATGTTATGATCGCCACCGACCTGCTCTATTTTGCCTGGAGCGGTTTTTATGATACCGCGATTCTGGTCAGCGGCGATGCCGATTTCGCCTATGCCGTCCAGGCGGTCAAGAATATGGGCAAGCATGTTGAGGTGGCCTATTTTGAAAACGGTATTTCCAAGGACCTGCTGGAGATTGCCGACCACCGTTATTTGATGGACCACAATTTCTTTACCAATATCTGGGTTTCCCGGCAAAGGGCTGTGCGCCGCAAACCCTTGTCGCGCAAGCCCTTTCAGCATCCCAAATACAAGTCGGGTGGTTATGGTCCCGGTCATAATCCGGGCAGCCCCGACAACCGGGACCAGGGCTAGCTATCAGTTATATGCTTCCCTATAAAATGGGAAGCATATTTTTTTACAGGACTGGATTGAGTCTCCCTCGTCATCGCGAACATCTTTTACACCTGAAGCGATCAGATAGAATGTCGATAGACACAATAAAAATAATGAAGGAAAACCCTTGAAATAAGATTGCTTCGGGAGAGAATCGAGCTCGCAAAGACGGAGTAGGGGAATGGCGAATAAAACCCTGAGAGATAATGAGAAACAATTTTATATTTATATAATGACAAACAAATATAAGCGGGTATTGTATGTAGGAGTAACCAGTTCGTTACAGGAGCGAATTTATGAACATAGAACCAAAATGGAGCCTGGATTTACGAGTCGTTATAATTTAAGCAAACTGGTATACTATGAGGAACTTGCGGACTCCGGCAGAGCGATAAAGAGGGAGAAACAAATAAAAGCCGGTTCACGATTGGATAAGATAAACTTGATTGAGAAGATGAATCCGGAATGGAAAGATTTGTACGAAGAGTTATAGAGTCATCGTGAATATGTTCCTCTTTTAAGGCTAACTTAGCGCCCCTTCCTCATCTTGTAGCGGTTCATCAGCAGTGAGTTGGAGACCACCGAGACTGAACTGAGTCCCATGGCGGCCGCCGCTATCATCGGGTTGAGCTGGATACCCCAGAAGGGATAGAGCACTCCTGCCGCCACCGGAATGCCGATGGTATTGTAGATAAAAGCCCAGAAAAGGTTTTGCCGGATTTTACGCATGGTGTACCGGCTGAGTTTAATGGCTTCGACCACATCTCTCAAATCGTCGCGTACCAGGACGATATCACCTGTTTCCAGTGCTACGTCAGTGCCGCTGCCCAGTGCTATGCCGATATCTGCCTGCGCCAGCGCCGGAGCGTCATTGATGCCATCACCCACCATGGCGGTTATCAGCCCGCTCTGCTGCAGTTTTTGCACTTCCAGAGCTTTATCTTCCGGCAGCACTTCCGCCAGCACTTTTTGTATCCCTACCTCTTTTCCTATGGCTTCGGCGGTCCGCCGGTTATCGCCGGTTATCATCACTGTGGCAATGCCCAGCTCTTGCAGTTGAGCGATAGCTTCCGCAGCGTGCTCTTTCAGCGTATCCGCTACTGCAATAATGGCTGCCAGTCGGCCTTCTACGGCCATCAGCATGGCCGTCTTGCCCTGGCTTTCCAGCTGACTGATAGTCTGCTCCTGAGCGGCGATTTCAATCTTGTTTTGCCGGATAAAGCTGCGGTTGCCCAGTAAAATTTGTTTGCCGTCGATAGCGGCTTTGACTCCCAGTCCGCTGACGGCCTCAAATTCCTGGGGAACACTGAGAGGTTTGTCTGCGGCAGCTTCCACAATGGCGGCACCCAGCGGATGTTCCGACCCTTTCTCTACTGAAGCTGCCAGTATTAACAGCTCCCCGGCAGCGTTGCCGTTGAGGGCGATGAAATCGGTCATTACCGGCTTGCCCCGGGTCAGTGTACCGGTCTTATCAAAGACCACACTCTGTACTTTATAGGCTCTTTCCAGAGATTCGGCGCTTTTAATCAGTATGCCGTTCTGCGCTCCCTTGCCGGTGCCTACCATGATGGCGGTAGGGGTGGCCAGTCCCAGCGAGCAGGGGCAGGCGATTACCATCACTGCGATGAAGGTGGTCAGAGCGAAAATAAAGGTCTGACCGCCCAGGAAAAACCAGATCAGGAATGCCAGCAGGGCGATGCCCATCACCACGGGCACAAAAAAGCCGGCTATAGTATCCGCCAGCCTCTGAATGGGTGCTTTGGAGCCCTGGGCGGCTTCCACCAGGCGGATTATCTGCGCCAGAGCGGTGTCTTTACCGACTTTAGTAGCCTGGAACTGGAAATAGCCGCTCTTGTTCAGAGTGGCTCCGGTGACAGCGTCACCGGGTTGCTTTTCCACCGGCAGCGATTCTCCGGTCAGCATGGACTCATCGATTGCCGTGGAACCTTCCAGTATTATGCCGTCAACGGGGATTTTTTCGCCCGGCCTGACCACAAGGGTCTGACCGCTTTCAACCTCTTCGATAGCGATCTGCTGCTCCCGGCCGTCAACCAGCACGGTGGCGGTCCTGGCCTGCAAGCCGATAAGCTTTTTGATGGCGTCCGAAGTGTGCCCCTTGGCCCGGGCCTCCAGCCAGCGTCCCAGCAATATTATCGAGATGATGACTGCTGCCGAATCGTAATATACCGCCCCCTCGATGACATGGATGGTCACCAGGAAGCTGTAAATAAAAGCGGCGCTGGTGCCGACTGCGATCAGGGTGTCCATATTGGCCCGCCGGTTGCGCAGCGCTTTGAATGTCCCGACATAAAATTGAGCGCCGATAATGAACTGGACCGGAATAGTCAGACCCAGCAAAACCCAGCGGGTGATCTCCATGGTGAAGGGGCTGACCAGCATCAGAATAAAGTTGGGGATGGCCAGTGCGAAGGCTATAATAACCTTGAGTTTGAGCAGGCGGGATTCCCTCTCCCTGGCCGCTTTTTCACGGTCGGCGCTGTCGCCTTCTTTGAGCACGGCCTGATAGCCGGCCCTTTCGATGACCTTTCTCAGTTCTGCAACACTGGTGGCTTCAGGATTAAAACGGACTGAGGCTGATTCTGCGGCCAGGTTGACGTTGGCTTTCAGGACTCCCTCGCTCTGCCTGAGTGCATTTTCCACTGCGGCGGAGCAGGAGGCGCAATGCATTCCGATAATCCCGAAATCCGACTCGCTTAAAGCCACGCCGAAACCGGCCCCCTCGACTGCCTTCTTCAGCTTGCTTTCATCGATCACCTCGGGGTTATACTCGACCGTGGCTTTCTCGGTCGCCAGGTTAACGGCGGCTGTGTTTACACCTCTGGTTTCCTTGAGGGCTTTTTCCGTGGCGGTGGCGCAGGCGGCGCAGTGCATTCCGGTTATGCGTAAAGTCGTCTTTTTCATGATAGATTTTACCGGCTTATTATCAGAATTTAGTCGCTATAGTTGCAGCAAAGACTATAAAGCTGCATCGTATCCGGCTTGCTTGACTGCCTGGACCAGCGCGCTGCCGTCGGTTTGGGCCGGGTCATATTCGACCGTGGCCTTTTTGCCTTTCAGGTCAACGCTGGCCTTGTTTACGCCGGACACACCCTTTAAGGCCTTTTCGACATTGGCAGCGCAGCCTCCGCAGCTCATTCCGTTTACTTTCAAGGTAGTTGTAGTCATAATAGCCTCCTCGGGGCTGATAACTGAATACGAAATTCGCAATAATAAATTCTAAATAAATTCGAATAAGTGCAACTTGAAACTGTCTTCACTTTACTGTTAACCGTAAACTCGCCCTCTCATAGATTCAGTTATTGGAAATTGGTATTATGGGTATTTCTTCCACCTTATCTTGAAACTGAAAGCTGACGGCTGACAGCTATTAATTTGCCTTATCTCCTTCTATTATACCCTGAAAATCTCTTTCCAAACATGTTAAGATAGTTTTACATGAGTGAGGTACGTCTATGCAATATGATTTCGACAGGGTCTACGACCGCAGAAATACCGATTGTGCCAAATGGGATGGAGTCAAGGCCATCTTCGGCAGTGAGGAGGTGCTGCCCCTGTGGGTGGCGGATATGGACTTTCCGGCCGCGGAGCCCATTGTAGAAGCTCTGAAAAAACGGGCGGAACATCCCTTTTACGGTTATACCCAGCCGGGAGCTGCGGTAGTAGAATCCGTAGTGGATAGAGTCAGGCGTAAATTCGACTGGAAGATCGAGCCTGAATGGGTAGTTTTTACACCGGGTGTTATTCCGGCTCTCAATGCGGCGGTCCGTACTATCACTCATCCGGGTGATGAAGTGATACTGCAGCAGCCGGTCTATTTCCCCTTTTTCAATGCGGTTACCGGCAGCGGCTGCCAGATTGTGAATAATCCCTTGAAGCTGGTTGACGGCTGCTATCGGATGGACTTCGAGGACCTGGAGAAAAAACTGGGCGCAAAGGACGGTCTGCATTCCGCACCCGGCCGGGTCAAGACTATTATCCTCTGCAATCCCCACAACCCGGTCGGCCGGCTCTGGAATAAAGCCGAATTGACCCGTCTGGGAGAGTTGATGCTGCGTCACAATATTCCGGTCATCTCTGACGAAATACATTGTGAAATTCTTTTTAAAGGCTACCAACACACACCTTTCGGCTCGATTTCCGCTGAGTTCGCTCAAAACAGCCTCGTCTGTTTTTCTCCTTCCAAGACTTTCAGCCTGGCCGGCCTGGAGGTTTCCTCCATTATTATTCCCAATAAAACACTCAGGGAAAACTTTGCCAACCTGCGTTCAGGCATAGTGCCCGGTCCCAATTTATTCGGCTATACCGCCCTGGAGGCTGCCTACCGTTATGGCGATGAGTGGCTGGAGCAGGTGCTGGAATATCTGAACGGCAACCTGGAGTATCTGCTGGACTATTTTGAAAAACAGATACCTTGCATCAAGGCCATCCGTCCGCAGGGTACCTATCTGGTCTGGCTGGACTGCCGCGGACTGAATATGGATGATGATACGCTCAAGAATTTCATGCGCGAAAAGGCCAAAGTCGGCTTTGATGACGGTTACCTGTTCGGTGCAGGCGGCAGCGGCTTTGAAAGGATCAACATCGCCTGTCCGCGCGCCATTTTGCAGGAGGCGCTGGCGCGCCTGGAAAAGGCTGTGAAAGCGCTGCGATAGCTAAAATGACGCGCCTCATCCTTTTCCGCTTAAATTTGTATTTAGCGGCACTTATTTGTAGTATTTGTAATATAGTGCAGAATTCATTATTTGTTTTTGGTTCCGGCCAGGGAGAGGAACGGCAACCAAAGAACCGATGGTCTTTTCTCCTGATTGAGTTAGCCGATGCCTTATTCTGAAATTTTAAATGTGGTCCTGCCGACCTTTATCGCCATCCTGATAGGCTTCGTCGTAGGGAAGATCGTTCGCTTCGATATCAACGGTATAATCGATATCACCTTTTATATCGGGCTGCCGGCCATAGCGTTTGTTTCCATCCTGGAGCAGGATATCGTGCTGCTGGACGCCGCTAAGATCTGGGCTTCCGCCATTTTGGTCTCCGCCGGCTGTGCCGCTCTGGCCTGGCTCTTTTTCAAGATAACCCGCCAAAAACACTCGGGCGTTTACCTGCCGGTCGCTCTGCCCAATACCGTCAATGTGCCTTTTCCTATCATCAGCCTGGCCTATGGAGCCACCGGACTGCTGTACGCCACGCTGTATTACATTCCCAACGTGATCATGCTGTATTCGGCGGGTATCTTCGTGGCTGCCGGAGGCGACTGGAAAAAGAACCTCAAGACCATGCTCAAAGTGCCCACTCTCTACGCCGCGCTGCTGGCGCTGGTCTTAAATTTGTGCGATGTAACAGTGCCTTCCATCATCATGTCCCCTCTGAGCTTTATCAGCGGTATGGTGGTACCTTTGGTCGTGCTGACGCTGGGTTATAGCCTTTCCACGGTTAAGATCACCGCTATTCCGCTGACTTTATGGATGTCGTTATTCCGGTTGGGAGGAGGACTGGCCTTAGGACTGCTGATGGTGCATATTTTCGATATCACCGGCCTGGCCCGCCAGGTAGTAGTCCTGATGTCCGCCATGCCGGCGGCCGTAAATACCTATACCATCGCTACCAAATACAAGAATGAGGAAGACCTGGTGGCCAGCATCGTGGTGGTGACCACAGTCATCAGCATCATCCTGATCCCGCTGTTGTTAAGGCTGCTGGGCTAGCTGCAGCTAGCAGTTTTATAAAGTGCTAACGACCGTTATAAAATATAGCTATCAGACCGCGACTATGCATGAATACCAGGTATGCAAACTACACAAGGAACCCAAAAGGCAATCACGGAATTACCGGAAAGAGATTGGGATAACCGGGATAGAGAAATTGAGAAGGATGCCCTGGCCGGAAAGCCTGCTTTTTTAGTTAAGAAAGCTGATTCAGAATTAAAATCCGGGGAACTGAAAAGACTATGAGCTGCAAAGATTATATAGACAGGGTTAAGGAGTGTTCCTTGTCTGAAGAACATTCCGCGGGAGCGGTCATCTTCAGGCGGGCGAAAGACGATATACTTTACCTGCTGCTGCATTATGCAGAAGGTCACTGGGGCAGCCCCAAAGGCCATACCGAAAAGACTGAAACGGATGAGGAAACGGCCCGGCGGGAGATCGCAGAAGAAACCGGCTTGACGGATATCAGCCTTGTTCCGGGCTTCAAGGAGAATTTCGAGTACTCCTTTGTCGGTAAAAAGGGGCTGGTTAACAAGACTGTGACCTTTTTCCTGGCTGAAACCGGCACTAAAAAAATAACCTTATCCGCTGAACATACGGAAGCAGACTGGCTGACTTATGAGCAGGCGCTGGAGCGGGTTACCTTCGACAATGAAAAAGAGCTGTTTAAAAAAGCCCGGTTAGCTATAAACCGGTAGTTGGTACTACCGCTTCCTAAAATGTGTCATTTTACTCATGCGGTTAAGATGAAGACTAGGCTTATGGCTTTTAGGCCTAACCACCTGTCAGAGACCGGGCGGTCGGGTTTTTAACCCGACCCTACGACACCTGCATTCTAAAATACTGATACTTATACTGTCATCCCGGAAGCCTCGAAGGGCGAGGCTGAAAGATCTGGGGCAGCGGGGTTCAATAATTATCTAAAACTGACAGCTGAGGGCTGACGTCTGATAGCTATACACTCTTTCTCTTGTCTCGATCCCGCAGGCTGTATTTACAGCCGCAATAGTTCTGGCGGTAGATACCCCACTGACGGCATAACTCTCCGGCCCGTTTAAAACCGTCCTTTTTCTTGAAATCGCGGCTGAGAAAACAGCCGGGAGCAGCGAACTCGGCAGTCAATTGCTCCATCAAGTCAGCTGATTTATTGGAGCCCATGGTCAGGGTTGAAGCAAAGGCCTCATAGCCGGACTCACGCATAAAACGCCAGCTACGTTCCAGGCGCATTTTAAAGCAGACCGGACAACGCTGCCCGCCCTCGGGCTCATTTTCCAGACCGATGACTATCTTCTCCCAGTCCTCCGGCCGGTATTCTCCCTCAACTAGGGGAAAGCCCAGTTCGGCTGCGACTTTACGGGTAT
>DAOUFH010000121.1:0-4199 GCA_034429955.1 Dehalococcoidales bacterium | reverse complement strand
GGTCAGATCGAACCAGAAGACCGAGAGCTGATTCAGCACGTTGCCCTTATCGGGAATTCCACAGGGTAAAATAACATCGAAAGCTGAAATACGGTCAGTGGCGACTACCAGCAAGACATCACCCAGTTCATAAGTATCTCTAACTTTACCGCGACCGAAAATGGGCAGAGGCAGGTCAGTTTTAAGAAGGACGGAAGACTTCATCGACTTATACTCCTTTCCCCGTTAATTTGCTTGGATATTTCCCTGTGATAATTTACGCCGTCTGTTAGGTGCGGCCGGTTCTCTCCACTGAGATTCCGTGAGCCCCAGGCGTGAAAAAATTTCATTGACATGGCCCAGATAGTGTTGATAATCAAAAATCGCTTCCAGCTCTTTGGCAGAGATTACCTTCATGACTTCAGCATCGTGTTTGAGTAAAGTGAGGAAGCTGCGGTTGCCGTTCCAGGCTTTCATAGCATTGCGCTGCACCATCTTGTAGGCTTCCTGGCGGCTGAGCTTCTTATCGATGAGGGCCAGCATAACCCGCTGTGAAAAGACCAGTCCGCGAGTCAATTCCAGGTTCTTTTTCATCCGTTTCGGGAAGACCTGCAAGCCGTCCAGGATGGAGGTGAAAATATTTAATATGTAGTCCAGCGCCAGGCAGGAATCCGGCAATATCAGTCGCTCATTGGAAGAATGAGAGATATCCCGTTCATGCCAGAGGGCCTGGTTTTCCAGGGCGGTTACGGCCTGCCCGCGGATTAATCTGGCCAGTCCGCAGACCCGTTCTCCCAATTCCGGATTACGTTTGTGCGGCATGGCGGAGGAACCGGTTTGACCGGCGGCGAAGGGTTCTTCTACCTCATGGACCTCGGTTTTTTGCAGGGCTCTCAATTCAGTGGCGAATTTTTCGAGAGAACCGGCGATTACCGCCAGCGTAGTTACGAACTGGGCATGACGGTCTCGTTGTAATATCTGGGTAGAGATGGGTGCCGGTTGCAAACCCAGACGGGCGCAGGCTTTCTCTTCAATTTCCGGCGGAACGGTGGCATAAGTGCCGACTGCGCCGGATATTTTTCCGACTGCGATGTTGCGTCTGGCTTCAGCCAGTCGGCGCTGATTACGGCGCATCTCGTCCAGCCAGACGGCCAATTTCAAACCGAAGGTGATGGGTTCGGCATGGACGCCGTGCGTGCGGCCTATCATGATAGTATATTTGTGTTCGATAGCTCTGCGGGCGATAACTTCAATCAGGATTTTAAGATCTTCCGCCAGTATATCGGAGGCTTCGACCAGTTGCAGGCTGGTGGCGGTGTCCATGATGTCCGATGAGGTCAGTCCCAGGTGGATGTAGCGGGACTCCTCGCCCAGGCTTTCGGCCACGGCTCCCAGAAAGGCGGTCATGTCGTGATGAGTTTCCTGTAAGATTTCATCCATGCGTTTGAGGTTGCACCTGGCCAATTTAATTTTAGGCATGGCTGAACGGGGAATTACTTCCATTTCAGCCCAGGCGTCGCAAACTGCGATTTCAACATCCAGCCATCTGGCGAATTTGTTTTCATCGGACCAGACATTTTTCATAGCGGGCCTGGAATAACGCTCAATCACGGCAATACTCCTTAATTATCAAATCAAACAGCCTGACAGCGGCTGTAAAATACGCTTTATACATCCATTAGTAACTGCTACCTGGCGTTGTTTAAATCGGCCCGGTATTTTTGGTAGGCTTCCCGGATATTATTATACTTTAGCGCCAGGATTTCCGCAGCCAGATGAGCCGCATTTTTAACGCCCCAGCTGCCCACTGAAACACAGGCTACCGGAATACCGCCCGGCATCTGGACGATGGAATAAAGGGCATCGATTCCTTTCAGGTCGCTGCTGGCCAGGGGCACACCGATGACAGGCAGGGTGGTCCAGCTGGCGATTACACCGGGCAGATGAGCGGCGCCGCCGGCTGCGGCGATGATTACCTCGATGCCTCGTTCAGCAGCGCTTTGGGCGTACTCCCGGGCTTTTTCCGGAGTGCGATGGGCTGAAATTATAGCTATTTCGCTTTCAATACCGAATTGTTTAAGGATCTCCTGGGCCGGTTGCATAGTTTCCAAATCGGATTTCGATCCCATCACAATTGCGACCTTAGTCATGTTCCCCTCCCTGGTTTATCTCGATAATATGGTAACAAATCATATTTTTAATTGAATTCAGCTATATCTTTACGATAATGGACGCCGTCAAACTGAACTTTAGGAATGTTCTGATATATTTTACCACGAGCAGCCTGAATGGTAGGGCCGGTCACAACCACGGTTAAGACCCTGCCGCCGCTGGTTAGAACTCTGCCGTTTTCACCCGGTTTGGTTCCGGCATGAAAGACCAGGACCTCCCGGTCGACTTTATCCAGACCTGTAATGGGCAGTCCGGTGGCATAATGACCGGGGTATCCGCCTGAAGCCAGGACTACACCCACACAGGGGTCGCCAGTCCAGACCGGCTTAACTTCAGACAGATTGCCGTTGACTGCTCCCAGGATAATATCCAGCAAGTCTGACTGAAGCCTGGGCAGTACCACCTGGCATTCCGGGTCGCCGAACCTGACATTATATTCCAGCAGTTTGGGCTCTCCGTCCTTGACCATCAAACCGGCATATAAAATGCCTTTAAAGGGACAGCCTATGCTGTTCATCGCCCGGATGGTGGGTTCGATAATCGAGCCTACTATTTTTTGTCCCAGTTCGGGAGTGAAAAAGACGGTGGGGCTATAACTGCCCATACCGCCGGTATTCAAGCCCTGATTGCCGTCATTGGCTCTTTTATAATCGCAGGCGGGGACCAGTGGCAAGACCGTCTGTCCATCCGTGACGGCAAAAAAGCTCATCTCTTGTCCCTGCAGCCATTCTTCAATAACAATTTTATCACCGGCGTTGCCGAAAGTTCTGGACTCCATGATATCACTGACAGCCTGCAGCGCCTGCTGCGTGGTGGCAGCCATTATCACGCCTTTACCGGCAGCCAGTCCGTCAGCCTTGATGACCAGCGGTCCTCCTATACTCTTTACATAATCCTTGGCCTGAGAGACGGTAGAGAACGTCTCACTTCTGGCGCAGGGTATGCCGTACTTTTGAAAGAGTTCTTTGGAAAAGGCCTTGCTGGATTCCAGTCTGGCGGCCGCCCTGGTCGGTCCGAAGATAGAGACTTTGGCGTCCTGGAAATAGTCGACTATACCTTCCGCCAGCGGGCCTTCCGGGCCGACGACAATCAAATCTATAGAGTATTTTTGTACGGCTGAGGCAATAGAGGGGAAATCAGTCGGGGAGATATTGAGGTTAGTGGCTAGAGCGGCAGTACCGGCATTGCCGGGTGCCGCAAAAAGGGCGTTGACCCGGGGGCTCTGGTGTAATTTCCAGAGAAGAGTATGTTCGCGGGCACCACTGCCGATTACCATGACCTGCATCTGAAATTATCCCCCTTTTTATAGCACGGTAGCTGAAATAAAAGACACGCATCCTGCTTTTATTATTTAGACAGAACAAATAACGAACCTGTTTCGCTTCGATTATACGAAATATTACTCCCACTCAATGGTGGAAGGCGGTTTCGAGGTTATATCATAAACAACACGGTTGATGCCGTTCACTTCGTTTACAATGCGGTTGGAGATGCGGGCCAGGACATCATAAGGCAGGCGGGCCCAATCGGCCGTCATGGCATCGTCACTGGTGACTGCCCTTACGGCCAGCATATGCCCGTAGGTGCGAAAATCACCCATAACACCGACAGACTTCAAGTCTGTTAATACGGCAAAACTTTGCCATAGCTGACGGTACAAACCGGCATTCCTGATCTCGTTCAAAACTATATCGTCCGCCTCTTGCAGCATGGTCACTTTTTCCTTGGTGATATCTCCGATAATGCGAATAGCCAGACCCGGACCGGGGAAAGCCTGACGCCAGACGATATCATCCGGAAGGCCCAGTTCGGTGCCCACCTTGCGGACTTCATCTTTGAAGAGGGCGCGCAGGGGTTCCAGCAATTGCAGCGACATATCGGCAGGTAATCCTCCGACATTATGATGGCTTTTTATTTTAGCCGCTGCTTTGGTGCCTGAAGAGGCGCTTTCAATCACATCCGGATAGACAGTGCCCTGTGCCAGGAAGTCCACTTTACCGATGCGGCGGGCTTCCTCTTCGAACACCCTGATGAATTCTTCGCCGATT
>DAOUFH010000120.1:0-3213 GCA_034429955.1 Dehalococcoidales bacterium | reverse complement strand
GGGGTTGGTGAAAATCGAACTGACATTTTCGACACCGAAGGGAGTATCGCCCGAACTTAGCCAGTCGCTGACGGTTTTGGCATACTGTATATCATCTTCCGAAAGAGTGTCCGGATTATAAAGCACCAGTGTGACGGTCGAAGCCGCCTGACTCTCCGGAAAATATTGGGATATCAGTTCCCGCGCCCTTAAGGACTGGCTGTCCTGGGGCAGGAAAGAGGACTCCTGCATGCTGCCCACCTGGCTTAACGAGGGGGCCAGAAAGAACAACAGCACAGCGGCCAGTACCCAAAACAGGATGATAAAAATACGATATTTAACTGCGAAAGAGCCGATACGGGCAAACATAGCATCCCCCTCATAAACTAAAATCATGGCAGGTTTGAACGCCGTGCCTGCCGAAAAAAGACAATAATCTACCGTGACCGGGTTAGGGCCTGTTTAAATTTAGTGATAGGTAGTCTGACCAGTCGGATCGGGCGTCTTTGATTCAGGATTAAAGATTAATGAATGCTAAACAGCATAGCCTGGTATCTCATTTAACAAACCCCCGGTTTCTCATATCATTAGTCCTAATTCATTAATCAAAACGTTCTCTGCCCTATTATCTTTTAGGTAGCTGTCAAGGTGGTGCTTTTCAACCGGGCAGGTTGAGCAAGCCGGACAGTTTCCTCCTTGAACCAGTTGACGGTATCCCGTAAAGAATCGTAAACGGGGCGGGCTGTGAAACCCAGCAACCGGCGGGCTTTTTGTGAATCCACTCTGGAGTTGCTTTTTAAAACATCGATTGAATAGGCCGTGAACAGAGGTTTTTGCTTTCTGGACAGAATGAAAGGAGTCGAAATAATGCCGGCCAGTCTGGCCAGCCAGGCGGGCACGAACCAGCGGGGCGCTCTGACTCCGCTGATTTGTTCTAGATTTTTGAACAAGTCCTGAACGGAGATTTGTTGTCCTGAAAGGATATAAGTTTCACCCTTGAGGCCCTTTTCCCCGGCCAGGATGAGACCGGCGGCCACATCCCGTACATCCACAAAATCGTAGGCCCCGTTGACCCCTGCGGCCAGTTTGCGTTGAACGAAAGACTTAACCAGTTGACCCATTTCAGAGCCCTTGAAATCATAAGGGCCGATAATGCCGGTGGGGCAGACAATTACTGCATCCAGCCCGCGCCGTATTGCATCTTTGACAATCAGCGAAGCCCTGGCTTTAGACTTGGCATAATCACCCAGAACAGAGAGAGAATCAAAAGGCTGAGACTCGGAGATAGCAGTACCGTGGGGCGGCTCTTTTAAAGCATGGATGGAACTGGTGTAAACCAGGCGTCCGACCCCGGTTATAAGGCAGGCCTCGGCTACATTGTAAGTCCCCTGTACATTGACTTCCTGTAACAGCTTTTGCTGTCCCGGCAAAATAGAGACGATGCCTGCCAGGTGATAGACCAACGTAGAACCCTTGAAAGCTTGGACTAAAGCAGTCCGATCGCGTACATCCGCCCAGGCGATATCTACAGACAGTCCGTTTAAAGGAGCGGTATCTTCCCCGGGCGGCAGAACTACCCTTACCTTTTCGCCTCGGGCAGTTAAATTTTTAACCAGCACATTGCCTACATGACCGGTGGCACCGGTTACAACAATCATCTCACAACCTCCCCACTTCCGAATTATTTTTTGATATTGACCATATCTTCAAGGCCGGTAATCTGGTCTGCCGAAGTCTTCAGCATGTCAGCCAGCGCATCCCGGCACATTCTTAATTTCTCCAATTCCATATTGAATAAAATCTGGCGGCAGCGTTCACGAGCGGAGACCCAGATGCCGTTAATGGCGTTCTGTCCTTCTGCGGTCAACTTGCACATAACAACCCTGCGGTCATCCGGCTGGTTTTCGCGCGAGATATAGCCCCGTTCTACCAGCTTGTCGGCCAGGCTGGTAGCAGTGGGCAAAGTGACATTCAGGTCGGCAGCCAGGCTGCTCATACGCAGAGGACCGTGAACATAAAGCATCAGCATTATCTTAAGTTGCGGCATCGTGACTTCCAGTGAAAGGAGTTCATCCGGTACGGTGGGCAAAAGCGTCCTGAAAAGCTTATCGGACAGGCTCAGGATATCGTTGACGATTTCTTCAGGTTGATAGCTATTCATTCAAACGCACCAGTTTCTAAATATTGGAATCAGACTAAATATTAGATAACATCTAATTATTAGATATTATAAATGATCTGACAGGGAAGTGCAAGTCGAGAATAATATTGAAGTCGCATAAATATCTGTAATAAAAATTTGAGCAACTATCTATCCTGTAGCTATTTTTAGCGTTAATATATTTATTGAATGAAACTACCGAGGATGCATTATGAAAAAGCCGGTAATCGGGATAGTGATACTTTTAGGAATAGTGTGCTGGCTGGAGTTGATGATCCCCGCCTGCAGCCAAAAGAGCGGCGAGGAATTTGCGATTTACCTGGTGGAAAACGGAGAGATCGCTCCTGAAGCGTCGGCAACCGACCTGGCGGCACTGACACTGGAAAAAGAGCCCATGCTGACTATGCAGGATATCGAGTATTACGATTACTCGACCCACTATATATTCCTGAAAGAGGAATGTGATTTAACCAGGGCCGACCTTGAGGAAATGAAATATTTCGCTGACAGGCCCTTTGTTGTGGTGGCCGGGGGTGAACGGATATATCTGGGTTATTTCCATTCAATGTTTTCTTCAGCCTTTCCTCCCCTGACTCCGCTCATCAATGTTCCTGTCCTGTCGTCTAAAGATATTATACATATCGAAAAGCCGTGGTTAATGGCAGGCCAGGAATGGCAGGATGTACGCTTCGACGACCGTATCAAGTCCTCCCTTGATACAGCCGGTAAGCTGGAGTTGGGGATAAAGGCCGAACTGCTGGATGTGGAGTATCCGGCCGGAGATGAAACTACTATTAGCTATACTATCAAGATTACCAGTCAGAGTGAAAGGACGTGGTATATCCCGGATACGGACAAGATGGGTGCCGAGACCTTTGTTTATTATACCAACGGGATTATTTTATCCGATGGAGAGAAAAGCTACAGCTATCAAATAAAAGATGTCCCTTTGGAATTTATCGAATGGCAGAAAAGCTGGTATACTGCCTTGAGTCCCGGGGAATCGCTAACTCGTACCGTCACACAGACCGATTTCAACCGGGTCCCCAGCGGGCAATATAGCTGTGGCTTGA
>DAOUFH010000119.1:0-3044 GCA_034429955.1 Dehalococcoidales bacterium | reverse complement strand
TACCCGCCTGTCGAAAAAGTCGATAATACCCAGGCTATTGGACGGTGGTATAACCCTCGTCAGTCCATTGTACGATGCCGCCGCTCATATCGTAGACCTGCCGGAAACCCAGTTCCTGCATAATTTTCAGTGCTTCCCCGCTGCGGCGGGCGGTACGGCAGTAGACCAGGTAGATTTTATCTTTATCCAGCTTATCCAGCCGGGTTTTGAAGTCAGTCTGATAGTAATCGATATTGACTGCTCCGGCCAGATGTCCTGCAATGAACTCTTCCGCAGTGCGTACATCGATTATCTGAAATTCGGGGTTGTCCTGGTTTTCCCGAATCAGCTGCTCGGCCTCAGCCGGGCTGATTTTCTCGAAGGTCCCGGCCGGGTTATCGCCGGTTTCTGCGGAGCGGCAGCCGGTAAATAAAAATAAGACTGCCAGTATAACCGTCAGACATAACAGGCCTGCCGGTGCGGTCTTGTGCCTGATGGACATACGCATTAGCCTTCGGACTCCGGCAACAGGTCGGCGATCCTGACCGCCTGTCCATCCCGTTTTTGATAGCGGGCGACCGGTCTGTCCAGGGCGCTCAGCCTGCCGTCCGGGTCTACTTTCAGACAACCGTTGGTAGGTATGCCGTGGCCGGTGATGCCTTCTTTATCCCGCTTGACCGCCCACTGTAACTCGTCCCATTCGGTCTCTTCGGCATGGGTATCGCACAGCACGGGCGCTATCCCCAGGCAGGGGAATAACTCGGCCGTCTCATCGTCATCAGGGTCGCTCCAGCGTACCCAGTTATCGGCCAGCATGATGCTGCCGGCGGATGCTCCGAACAGCAGTTTGCCGGCCTGATAAAGCTCTTTGAAGAAAGTCAGCAAGCCCCGCTCTGCCAGTATCTGCATTCCGGCTTCCACGTCACCGCCGGCCATGAAAACGGCATCGCAGTTTTCAAGCTGGTTTTTGGCTTTGCCTATATCCGCTCTCTTGGAGCACAGTTTGACCTGCTGTAAATCGCAATCTCCGCCCTTCTTCAGCATAGGGCTCATAAAACGGAAAAACAGCAGGTCGTCATTGTTGGCTGCCCCGACGTAAGCGATGACCGGTTTAGCTTTGGCGATATCACGGAAAATCGCCTTTAAAAGGGCGTTGCTGGCTTTGCCGCCGCGCCCGCCGGCCATTAAATAAAGCGGTTTGATAGATTCCATAGCCTTGTCTGCTCCTGTACTGCCCTTTTGCGGGAGATAATTAACATAATATGTTTATTTGACCAGAAATTCCTCTATTTCTATTGGAAAGAGGGCTCTGGCCAGTAAATATTTACCGGAGATTTCCGGTTCGATGTCCTTAGCATATATTATATTGATTTTGGCCTGTTCTCCATAGAGGGCTTTTAAAGCTGCGGTGGTTTCTGCGGACAGCTGTTTTTGGTCTGCTCTGACGCTGACCAGCGTCAGATTATAATTTTCTCGATCGGCCTGTTCCAGTTTGAACTGCTCCAACCCGGACAGGCGATTTAGAGTCTCGTCCAGTTCTGCCAGAGTGACCAGCCGGTTGGTGCAGGTCAAAGTGAGATTGACTTTACGGCCGGCGATTTTCTCCAGTATCAAACCCTCACTGCGTCCGCAGTCGCATCTGCCGCTGCTTGCCAGTTGAGCGATATCCCCGGTATCGAAGCGTACAAAGTAGCTCCAGGGATTTTGCAGGGGTGTAACCAGAAGGCGTCCCAGCCGGGGCCCGCCGTGCTCTTCCTTGAAGGGCTGCAAGTCCACCCGTGCAAAGTCGCAGTTCTGGTGCAGTTTGCCCTTCTCACATTGCATGAAGACATAGCCGGTTTCGGTGGTACCGTAAGAGCTGATGAGCGGACACTTGAAGACCCGCCGGATTTGCCGCTGGTGCAGCAGGGAAGGGTATTCGTAGGTGAATACGATCGCCTCCGGCTGGTAAACTGTTTCACCTGCGGACTGGATGTAGCGGGCCAGCCTGGCCAGGTAGGAAGGGTTGGCCTCCAGCACTGCCGGTCTGAATTCGCTCAACTCTTTGAGCATGCGCTGCTGTAACTCCGCAGTCCAGGCCAGGGGGTCGCTTTTCTCATTCAGATACAGGAAGTGCGACAGCCTTCTTTCCTTCATACTCAGGTCGCGCTCATCCGACAGGAGTCCCACATTTTTGGGGTTTACCAGTATGGCTTCCCGGTGTTCTCCGGTGGCGGTTTTAGCCATCCAGGAATTCAGTTGCCACGAGGCTCTCTCCGAAGCATCCCACCAGGGCTGGTTCCAGATATTGGTAACCCTGTCGTCGGTAGTGCCGCTGGTCTCGACCAGGCTGACCTCTCCCCTTTGCAGGGCTTGTTCCAGGTTACGGTCGCCGGGCAGCACTCCCTGCGGAAAGTGTTCACGCAGGTCTTTTTTGGTCAGCGCCGGCAAGGCGGCGAACCTTGTATCTATCGAATGTCCCGGACCGGGGTCGCAAGGCCTCCAGTTACGGTACATGGGAACTTCATTCAGGGCTTTCTCCAGTATGGCTTGTGATTCCTGGCGATATCTATCTGAAAACGACCAGGCGGGCAGGCTGGTATTAGTTATAATTACACCTCCGGGACTTAAAAAGTCGGCTGATTTTCGCTGAACAGGAGAAGTTCAGGCGGCAGGCGCCGCTCTTAAATTCTACCTGCTTTAATCATTATATTACCACCTGCCGCTTTTAACTGCCTGAATTGAAGCTGCCCGGTATCATCTTCGCTCCAAAACTGTTATAGTTTAGTTAAGTCAGTTTTTAAAAGGGAAGGTTCCGGATGGATGTAATTGTGGATAAACCTCAGATTAAAATTATCAGGCTTACCCTCGGGCAATGGGATACCAATTCGTATATCATTATTGACCCTCAGACCGCGCAAAGCGCCGTGATAGATGTTCCGGCCGGAGCGCCTACTATCGGAAAATATCTCAAGGATACTAAACTGGAATGGATACTGCTTACCCATAGCCACGAAGACCATATCGGCGGCCTCAAAGCGCTGCGCTCGAAGCGGCTGGCTGCCTTTGCGCTGCATAAAGCCGAT
>DAOUFH010000118.1:0-6001 GCA_034429955.1 Dehalococcoidales bacterium | reverse complement strand
GTCTTTAAGGTAATCATCCAGCACTTCCACGGCTACCGCCAGGTCCATCCGGTTGAATTCCGGGGTATTGTTCAATATCTTGATTACCGCCGGACGGTCTTTTTCAGTCATCGCTCGAATCGACATAAGATACTTCCTTGTTAGCTATTAGATTTATAGAGGTTTAGACTGATAGCTATTTACCACCCTGCCCTTTTCCCAATACTGTTTACGGATAGTTGACGGCTGACCCTATCACCTGACTGACAGCTATTTTAGGGCAAGGCGGATCACTTTTTCAACAAACGCGGCATAACTCAGGCCGGCGGCGGCTATCTGCAAGGATACTCCGGCTCCGGGGGTGATATCCGGATTGGGGTTGACCTCCAGCGCCAGATATTCTCCCCGCCTGTTTTGCCGGAAGTCCACCCTGGCGTAGCCCCGGCAGCCCAGAGCCCTGAAAGCCCGTCTGGCCGCTTTGGCGATTTTAGCTTTTGCAGGTTCTGTGATATCGGCCGGACAGACCGCCCGGGTGTTTTTATAATATACAGAATCTTCCGCCCATTTAGATTCGAATGTCAGCAATCTGGGCTTGCCCGGAGGCAGGGTATAGACAATCTCGGAAACCGCCGGGATTGACAGTCTTTTATTGCCGATTACCACAGTGTTGAACTCGCGGCCGTCCACGAACTCTTCCACCAGAGCCCGGCCTCCAAAGAGCCGGCAGATTGCCAGGGTCTGTTGACGCAGTGCCGCGATATCATAGACCACGCTGGCTTCGGATATGCCGTGACTGCTGTCATCCGCCGGGGGTTTCACGATGCAGGGTAACTTCAGTTTAAAGCTGTCCAGGCTGTCCGCCGTTAATACCTGGTATTCCGGAGTTGCTACACCGGCAGCCCGCAAAATTGTTTTGGACTGTGACTTATCCAGAGCCAACCGCAGGGCGGCGGGAGGACAGCCGGTAAAGGGCAGTTTAAATTCGCTGTAAATAGAAGCTACTTCCGCCTCGGTCTCGGGTGAACCTTCAAATCCTTCGAAGAGATTGAAGACTACATCCGCCTTTATAGCCCTCAGGGTTTCTCTGACCCTGCTGAGCGGTGGAAGCAGGGGGACGGGAAGATAAGCATAATTCAATTCAGCCAGGGCGCAGCTTACGGCTGCGACCTCATCCAGCACGCCCAGTTCGGCGGCGGACTCTCCCATCGCCCCATAGCGGTCGGTTGAGGGCTGGTTATAGACCAGAGCAACCCTGATTTTCACAGGCTGTATCTCTGCAGGGCTGCGTCCAGTATGGAGTTTATAACATCGGTATATTTCAGGCCGATCAGACCGGCCATGATGATAATGTCGCTGCTGCGCGGGTTAAGTCCCGCCAGAGGGTTGACTTCCAGAAAATAGGGAACGCCGGCAGCATTGACTCTGAAGTCCAGGCGGGCGAAGTCCCGGCAGCCCAGCACTTTAAAAGCCTTCAGACTGTATTCTTCTATTTGTTTTAAGACGCCGGCAGGCAGTTGGGCCGGACACTCGTAGTCAACCAGGTTTTCGTAGTCCCTTTTCACTTCCAGCGAATAGACAAAATCGGCGGTTTTCTGCCGGGGCACTACCCTCATTATGCCGAGCAATTTAGTCGGCTGGTTGCCCGTAACGCCTGCGGTTATTTCCTCTCCGGCGATAAATTCCTCTACCAGAACAGGTTGCCGGTATTGTTGCAGCAATTCTGTGACCAGTGCACGCAGTTCTGCCGGCCGGCGCGCCAGAGATTTCAGGCGGATGCCTTTGCTGGAACCTTCCCAGACCGGTTTGACAAAGGCCGGATAGGGCAGACCGTCCCAATTAATTTGAGACAGATTTTCCCGGTCGATAGTACACCATTGGGGAGTGGGAATAGATTCCAGTGCGACGATTTTTTTGGTGAGCTGTTTGTCCAGACAGACCGCCAGACATTGAGGATCGGCGCCGGAATAGGGGATATGCAACATTTCCAGCACCGAGGGCACCTGGGCTTCCCGGCTGCGGAAACTGCCCAGTCCTTCGGAGATGTTAAAAACGAAATCGACTTTTTCAGACAGAATATTGTTTAAGAACTGGCGGCCGCCGCCCAGACGAACTACCGAATGGCCTCTGGCTTCGATAGCCCTCTGGAGGGCGTCCACCGTTTCTGTAGAATCATATTCTTCTAAAGCGTCTTCAGGCAGACCTTTATCCTGGACAAAGGCCTGTTTAAGATCGTACGAGAGTCCTATCTTCATTAACAGCCAGTTCCTGCTGAGTCTCAACCTCGGCCTTGCCGGTCTGACCGGCGCCCGGATTCCGGAAGGTGATGACGCGGTTCTGATAGTTTCTCAGAATCAATCTTTCCGGGGTATGGGACAAAACGTAGTCCGGCTGCAAAGGTACTTTTCCTCCGCCGGAAGGCAGGTCGATGACGAAGGTGGGTACCGCCAGTCCGGAGGTATGTCCGCGCATACCGTCTATGATGCGGATACCGGTCTCAACCGGAGTACGCAGATGTTCGGTACCGCGCACCTCGTCGCACTGGAACAGGTAGTAAGGACGTACTTTGCTTTTTAACAGTTTATGGGACAGTTTCAGCTGTGTTTCAACGCTGTCGTTAATTCCCCGCAGCAGCACGCACTGGTTATTGACCGGCACCCCGGCCCTGACCAGCATATCGCAGGCTCTGGCGGCTTCGGGCGTGATTTCATTGGGATGGTTAAAATGCGTATTGAACCAGATCGGGCCGTAATTCGAAAGCATATCGCAAAGCTCTTGATCGATACGCTGCGGCAAGACTACCGGATAACGGGAACCGATACGGATGATTTCAACACTTTCAATGGCCCGCAATTTCTGCAAGACTTTTTCCAGTCTGGCAGTAGAGAGGGTAAGGACATCACCACCGGAAATTATGACATCTCTGACCTGGGGATGGCTGCGGATATAGTCCAGCATTGGCTCGAGCTCATCCATCTGACGGACCCAGCCTCCGTGCTGCCATTCCCGCTTGCGGGTGCAATGACGGCACAACATGGGACAAATATCGGTCAGAACCATCAAGACCCTGTCGGGATAACGGTGTACCAGTCCGGGTACCACGGAATCTCGCTTTTCTTCCAGAGGGTCTTCCTCACCCATATCGGCCATGGTGATTTCTTCAAAACAGGGCAAAGCTTGTTTGCGGATGGGGTCGTTTTTATCTGCCGGATTTATCAAAGAAAGATAATAGGGAGTTACTGAAAACGGGTAACGGCTCATAACCAGTTTCATTTGGGTCTTTTCTGTGGATGATAGCGGTAGATATCTGGCTAATTCCTCTACCGAGGTAATACGGTTACGGAATTGCCACTTCCAATCATTCCAATCTTGGAGAGGGACTTTAGATAAAAATCTGTCTTTAATGGATAAGCCTTTAAAACTTGGGGGCTCTTCTTCTTCCTCGAGCCCGGGCATGGAATCTAAAGGGGGTTCCGAGTCAACCTGGATCAAAGTCTCCGCTTTGAGAGCCGATGATAATGTCACTTTTTTCCTCTTATTTTCTTATATAATTTGGAAGCCAAAATATACTGACTTCCATGATTAAATTAGTATCACTATTCTATATGGTTGTCAAGTACTTTCCAGACCTTTTTATTAGATATTTTTCAGGGCCGTTTTTCAACGGTAAAAAGACCTGTTTTAGGACGGTAATTTCGACCATTTTATCCGGTTGTTGGGGGGTCTGGACAGACCAGGGGTTACTGCGGAGCGGTCCAGCCGGTTGAAAGAGCCGCAAATGGCCATTGCAGTCGTATTCCTTTACTTAAAGACTGGACAAGTATCTGTCAGTATGGTTCAGGAAGTCTTTATAGAGCCTGTAATAAGTTGTTTCCTCATATTTGACAGGCCGGATGTCGGGACCGTCGAAGCTGTATATTACCGCCTCCGGATAGGCCAGTAAAATGGGGGAGTGTGTCGCAATGATGTATTGGGACTGTCCGCTTTGTGTCGTCGCTTTTAAAGTCTTCATGAGTTCCAGTTGACTTTGGGGAGACAAAGCCGTTTCCGGTTCATCCAGCAAATAAAGCCCCTTGATTTTGTAACGGGCTTTAAAGAAAGTATTGATTGACTGGCCGTGAGATTGCGTCAGCAACGATTTGCCGCCGAAGTATTCCAGTATGCCCGGATCGTTAACGGCCCATTCGTCCAGAAAGCGCACGAAATCCTGGAAGATTTGAGAACCGAAAAAGGAACCGGGCACCGGCCCCTCGACCCAGGTCAGTTTGATATGCCGGTACAGCTCCTCTTCGTAACGGTTAAAGCGATAGCGTAGCCGTTCCTGGTCCTGCCAGATTTGATATTCACATTTTTGGGCCAGGGCTTTGAGAAAGGTGGACTTACCGCTGCCGTTTTCACCTGCGAAAAAAGTGACTGGAGTGCTGAACCGGAGGACGCTGTTATGTTGCAGTTTCTCCAGGTTGAAGGGGTAATATTCACGGGTTGGAAACCCGGCAGTATCAATCTCCATTAGGGACAAATGCATGTTGTGATCTCCTGACTGGCTAGTTGTTACCAGGGTTGTTTCCCGGCAACCTGAATTATATTACATAATGGACTGTGATGAAAGCCAAAAAGGCCACCAGACAGATGGGCGGCAGGGCGGGCAGCGGTTTGCCTTTCATCACGAAGATTTGCAGGACATAAGCCAGCAGCACTCCAACTAAAGCTCCGATAGCCACGCCCAGGGCTTCGCTGACGCCGTAGGCTGCAATTACCGAAGCTACGAAGATCAAAGGGAAACCGATATCGCCTCCCCCCAGTAAGGAAAAGTCTCTTTCTGCATTTTCATCATCAAACAGTTTGTTGACGGTGGAGCCTTTTAAATTCAGGTTCCAGTCTTTTAATTTCTTGGGCAGCACGAAAGCCGGCAGAGTATCCGATTCCGAAAGTTTTTTGGCCATCCACATCATGTATCCGGCAAACACCGCTACCACGTCATAGATCGAAATAGCCAGCAGTACCCAGACCACGGTCCAGGGCGGGACCACCTGTCCGAAAACAGTGCCTATGCTGACCAGTGTCAGTAGCAGCAGTATATTTTGCAGCCAGACCAGCGGAAATAAAAACCAGGCCAGAGCGGCAGCCAGGGAGATGACGCAGGTAGCCCAGAGCGGCAGCAGAGTCCCCAGCAGCACGAAGATTCCCCAGGCGTAAAGCAGCGTGAAAATCAGCCGTAACAGGACTTTCAGTACCGACATGGGCACCAGTGCCAGGACTATCCCCATGACGATCACCACGGCCACGAAGTAAATTACTATCGGCCAGACCGAGGTATTCTGAGGCACGGTGATCTGGTTGGAATCGACGAATTCATGGATCTGGGGGTAAAGGTAGAAAAACAGTATCGCCAGCCCGATTATCAGCAGCAGGCAACTGCCTATAATGGGTTCGGGGCTTACTTTTCTTTTAGAGACCTGGCTGTCAGGCAAACGGTGACTCCTGTAATGTATAATGAACGCTGAATAAAGCCATCATACCCCCGCCTGATACCTTCGTCAAGCATTTGCCAGGCGGCTTCGAAATAGGGCACAATAGTGCTGTTATGACTGAATACCGGCCTATTTACCTCGACCTGTTCAAGAATGGAGAACTGCAAATCAGGTCCAGCCGTCTGCTGGAGGGTTTGAAAGAGTGCCGCGTTTGTCCGCATCAGTGTGGTGTAAACCGTCTGGAAAACCGCAGCGGCTTTTGCCGCTCGGGCTTTGAGCCGCTTGTATCTACAGTTTGCGCTCACCGGGGTGAGGAGCCTGCCATATCGGGCAGCCGCGGTTCGGGTACGCTCTTTTTTGCTAATTGTAATATGCGCTGCGTCTATTGCCAGAATTACCAGATAAGCCAGTCCGCTGTTCCGGCTGATTCCAGCCGGATTGCCATCAGCGTTCTGGCCGATAAAATGCTCTATCTCCAGGATGAACTGGGCTGTCATAACATCAACTTTGTCTCACCCTCGCACTGGGTGCCTCAGATTGTGGCGGCTCTGGTG
>DAOUFH010000117.1:0-5233 GCA_034429955.1 Dehalococcoidales bacterium | reverse complement strand
CGCTGTTATCGGTGTTAATACCGCTATCCAGACCAGTACGCTGGGCAGTTCCGCTAACGGACTGGGATTTGCCATTCCGTCCAATACCGTCAGCTCTGTTCTGGCTGATTTGAAAGCCGGTAAAAGCAATGTTACTCCCTGGTTGGGAATCTCGGGTTTCACCCTGACTGCCGATAAGGCTGAACAATACGGTCTGACTCTGGAGCAGGGTGTGGTGGTGGCTGCGGTAGTTGATGACAGCCCGGCCCAGACAGCCGGTTTGCAGGCGGCCTCTTATGACGTCCGCGGTAATTTGACCTCAACTGGAGATGTAATCACCGCAGTGGACGGACAGACAGTGGCAACCATGGCGGACCTGCAGTCTTACATCAAGAGCAAATCTGCCGGAGATACCATTTCCCTGGCAGTTGTCAGGGACGGCTCTACCCTTAATCTAAGTGTTACTCTGGCTGAAAAGCCGGATCAGCAGGTTGTCACCCGCAATTTCGACTCCAATGGTAATTTCCCTTTCCAGGTTCCCGATAACGGGGGATTCGGCGGTTTTCGCGGCTAGTTTTGCAAAAATAAAATAGCCGTTTGATAAGGAGGCGTTAACCCGCCCGGGTTGACGCCTCCTGTGTTATACTTCAAAGTTAGCTTTACGATTTGACCCCTTTTCTAGGACAACTCTATAATTTCTATTAGAATGAGATTGAATGAAAACAGCCGCAGTAGACCTGCTAGAGTCGCTCTGGAGACTCTGGGCTGCAAGCTTAACCAGGCTGAAAGTGAAACACTGGCCAGGCTGCTTAAGTCTGAAAACTGCCTGATGGTCGATTTTACTGTCCCCGCCGATATTTATATCGTTAACAGCTGTGCGGTGACTCATGTGGCCGGGCGTAAGACCCGTCACCTGCTGAGGATGGCCCGCCGATTGAACCCTGAGAGCAAAATAGTCCTGTTGGGCTGTTATGCCGAAGAATCCGGGCATCCGGCCGGGGTTGTACCCGAGGCCGACCTGATTATAGATAATTCAGACAAGCCTCTGCTGGTGGAACGTCTCAAGGAACTGGGCTGGATTAGCTCATTCTCCGCCACCGGCTTTTTACAACAGGACGGGCGTACCCGCTCTTTTATCAAGGCCCAGGACGGCTGTAATAATTTTTGCAGCTATTGCATTGTCCCGCTGGTGCGCGGCCGGGAAAAGAGCTTGCCGCCTGATACGGTTATCAGCGCAATCAATCAGAGAGTCGCTGAAGGCTATCATGAGGTGGTGCTGACCGGCACTGAAATCGGGCGTTATCGCTCTGCCGGGCTGGATATTACAGGACTGCTGTCACGCATCCTGGCAGAGACGGCTATAGAAAGGCTGAGGCTTTCTTCCCTGCAGCCGCAGGAGATTACCGCGGAACTGCTTGCGCTCTGGCGGGACAGCCGCTTATGCCCTCACTTCCATCTGTCTTTGCAAAGCGGCAGCGATACAGTGCTGAAGCGTATGCAGCGGCGTTATTCCTCCCGGGAATACCTGGATAAGGTGGATTTTCTCCGCCGGACGATTCCGGATGTCTCAATTACCACCGACATCATCGTGGGGTTTCCGGGTGAAACCGATGAGGAATTCTCTGAAAGCTATAATTTATGCGCCGGGATGCAATTCAGCCGTATCCATGTTTTCAGCTATTCGGTCCGACCCGGTACGGCTGCTGCCGCCTTCAAACCGCAGGTACCGGCGGCAGTTAAAAAGCTCAGGAGTGAACGGATGCTGGAACTGGCTGAACGCAGTCTGAGGGACTATCATAGCCGCTTTTTGGGGTGTTTAGCCGTAGCTTTGCTGGAACAAAAAGACGGCGGCTTCTGGAGCGGCTATACTGAAAGATATATTAAAGTGTATATTAAAAGCAGTGCAGATTTAACTAATCAAATCAAAAACGTCAGGTTGCTTGAGATTCAAGGTGACGGCCTGTTAGCTGAAATCATCTGATGGTATGGGTTGGACTGATTCGGAAACGGAGGCTTTGATGAAAATAGTTCTACCTATGGT
This sequence comes from Dehalococcoidales bacterium, assembly GCA_034429955.1. Classification (GTDB taxonomy): domain Bacteria; phylum Chloroflexota; class Dehalococcoidia; order Dehalococcoidales; family UBA3254; genus DATIKD01. Next base: position 3,213 of record DAOUFH010000117.1, on the reverse strand, counting down.
AAATAACGGTGGTGATATCGCTAAATTGTTTGAACTGATACGCGGGACGGAACTTCCAACCGTAGAAGTTGACGAAACCTATCTTAAGCAGAGGGGTATTTCAGAATCGGATGCACCGGGCTTGCTGGATGTCCTGAAGGATCTGAGATTTATCGGCAATGATAATCTGGCAACCAACCTGTGGTCTGAGTATTACTCCCGGGACGACCGGGCCGTGGTACTGGCTGCAGCTATTCAAAAGGCTTATCAAAGTCTCTTTAAAGAGATGATGTGTCCTTATCTGGCTGATGATGAAACCCTGTTCGACTATATGAAATTGAACGTCAAAGCTACTCCGGTTGAGATGGAAAAACAGCTGGAGACTTTCCGGGCCTTGTGCGAACTGGCTGATTTTCAAGATCTGCTGTGTGATTATGACCAGGTTGAACCGTTATCGGAGAAGGCAAAAAGCCCTGAGTCCCGGCTCCCGGCAGTTAAAGTCGCTCCCAATTTGCAGGTCAACCTCCAGGTGCATATCGACCCCAATACCCCGGATGAGAAAATCGAGACCATCTTTAAAAATATGCGTAAATACCTGCTGGGGCAGGAATAATAAATAATACCAATAACTCAATAAGCTATCAGCCGTCAGTTTCGAGAAAGGGTTCAGCCCGACTCCTCCTCCTTTCTCTTGTTATCTAAAAGCTGATAATCTAAGTATCTATAAATCTAAAAGCTAAACAGCTCTAAGTCTAATAATCTAAAAACTTTTATCAGGAGTCTGCTGTGTCTGCTTATACTGCTGAAATGTTTACTGAAGACTACCGGATGGTCGTGCCTTTGATAATGAAGTATCGCGACCTGGAAAGCCTGGATAAGAAAAAAGACGAGGCCCAACCCGAAGACGCCTTCATGGAAATAGTAGCCTGTTTCATGGATAAATACGGTAATGTCAAAGGCTCGGACTACCAGATGCGTTTTTTGAGCATCATGCAGTTCATCGAGCATTACGCCAAAGAACTGCGGCAGGAAAGCCTGATATCGGAAGTTCCCAGCGTCAATGTCTCCATATCGAACGATTTATTGAACTTTTTGCTGGACTCTTTTAAAGATCCTCAACCGCCCAGTCCCTATCCTTCATCTAGTTTACATAACCAATATCATGAATTTAATTACAAGAAAGTGCTCAAGACCTTTAAATTAAAGTTAAAGGAGTAATGGAATGAAGTTATTGGGTATTTGTTGCAGTCCTAATCCACACGGCAATACGGAGGTCCTGTTAAATGAAGCTCTTAAAGGCGCGGCCGGAGAGGGCGCTCAAACCGAGCTGTTCAGTGCGGCAGGTAAAAATCTTCAGCCTTGCGACGGCTGTGCCTCCTGTATGAAGACCGGGCGCTGTAAAATAGAGGATGATATGCAGCCGCTGTATGAGAAAATGCTGTCGGCTGACGGTCTGATCTTCGGCGCTCCCATCTATTTTTACAATATGGCGGCTCAGGCTAAAATCGTGATGGACCGCACTTTCTGTCTGGATGCTCCCGGCCATAATCTGGCTAATAAAGTGGGCGCTGTGGTGGTAACAGCCGGCAGTTTCGGCATGGCTGACGCCGTTAAAGACCTGTATTTCTTTATGATAACCAAGCAGATGCTGCCCGCCAATTTCGTGGCGGCCTATCCCGAAAGAGGCAGCGGGTTTAAAAATCTTGAGAAAACCCTTAAAGCGGCTAATGATATGGGACGTCAAATGGTCAAAATCGCTGCCCAGAATTTCCGCTATCCGGCCGATATTCCCCATGCGGGATTCGCCTACGGCACGCATACCCGTTAGTCGCTAATTTTCATTTCTCCAAGGAGAACAATATGGCACTGGTTTTAAAAAGCTGTGAAGCCGGTGTAAATCCGGCTGTCAATCTGTTTGTTATTCAGGCAGCCTCCAGAAATGATGAAGGCATCCGGCGTCTGATAGATTGTATGGATGAGCAGATGTGTTATTTTTACAAGACCCGCAAAAAAGGTCACGGCTGTAATCCGATCGGCCTGTTTGCCGCTGATGATACTATCCTGATCAAAGTCAATTCTCAGTGGGACCAGCGGGGTGGGGTAAATACCGATTTGCTGAAGTCACTTATCGCAGCGCTGACCTCGCATCCCGACGGTTTCAAAGGAGAGATAGTGGTCTGTGATAACGGCCAGGGGCAGTATGGTTCCAACCGGAACGGCGGCTGCCTGGACTGGGCGCAAAATAATGCTCGTGACCGCTCTCAGTCCGTTCAAAAAGTCGTCGATAGCTTCACTGATTATAAAGTATCGACCTATGCCTGGGACAGCATTACCGAACAACTGGCGGATGAGTATAATCAGGGGGACCTGCGGGACGGCTATATTGTGGACATGAAACCTAAAGTAGCCACCTATTTCATGGTCTCTTATCCCAAATTCAAGACTGTTCACGGCACCTGTATCAGCTTGAAAAAAGGCCTCTGGAACCCCGTTTCAAAACGTTATAATAACCGTAAACTCAAATTGATTAATCTGCCTACCTTGAAATCGCATTTTATCTATGGTGTGACCGGTTGTGTCAAGAGCTACATGGGGGTGGTATCGGATAAACTGACGGCAAAGCTGGGGCAGAGGTCTCACGATAAAATCTGGCTGGGTGTCATGGGCAATGAAATGGCCGAGACCAGAATGCCCACTTTGAATATCCTGGATGCCATCTGGGTGAACGCCCAACCGGGCAGCGGTCCCATGACTCCTTATGAAAATGCGGTCAACAGCGATGTGATTATCGCCGGCTCCGACCCGGTAGCGCTGGATTACTGGGGTGCCAAACATATCCTGCTGCCGCTGGCGCGTGAGGCAGGGTATACCGATTTATCCACTATAGACCCGGATGTTACGCTGGAAAAGCATTTCGGACACTGGCTCAGGATCGCCAGTTTGAGGCTGTGCACTGCCGGCTTTATTACAACCTATGATGAACAGCAGATGAACGTGTACGTCGGGTAAACTGCTGCGGCAGTGGTTTGTGACTGCTAATATGAACCTGACCAATTCTGTGAAGCGAGGAGATTGTGTATGGATAAGTCCCAACTGGATATGCTTGCGGTAAACACCATCCGTTTCCTGGCGGTAGATGCTGTTGAAAAAGCCAAATCGGGACATCCCGGTGCTCCCATGGGGGCGGCGCCGCTGGCCTATGCCCTGTGGGACCGTTTCCTGAAACACAACCCG
>DAOUFH010000116.1:0-1785 GCA_034429955.1 Dehalococcoidales bacterium | reverse complement strand
CCGGCTTTCAGTTCATTGATAACCCCGGGTGCGGTCATTGTTTTCGACGACCTGACCAGGGTCACCCGGACAGCCAAGATCGCACCCGGGGTTATCAATGAACTGAAAGCCGGCGGACTCACCGCTGAACATATCCGCTTTATCTGCGGTACCGGACTGCACGGCGTTATGAACCGTTCGCATTTCGCCAAGAAACTGGGCGAGGAAATCGTCAGCAACTATGCGGTTTACAGCCATAACCCCTTCGGCAACGTTACTTTCACAGGAACAACCGCAACCTTCCAGACGCCTGTCTATATTAACGAAGAATATCTTAAATGCGATTTGAAGATTGTCATAGGCGGCTGCGTTCCGCATACGGCAGCCGGTTTCGGCGGCGGCAGCAAACTGATCTTGCCCGGTATCTCCGGCTACGAGACTATCAATCACCATCACACTGTGGGAGGTACCCGCATGGACCCGGCAACCGGGCAAAAACCGACCCAGGGCATGGGCATCATTGAAAATAACCGCTTCAAACAAAACATCGATGAAGCTGCTGAAATCGCCGGCATAGACTTCCTTATTAATGTCACCACCAACCTGGCCGGCGACTCTGTGGCGATTTACTGCGGGGAATGGAAAAGCGCTTATGCCGCCGCCCTGCAGGATGCCCAGGCCAATTATAAAACTCAAAAGGCGATCGGTTTCCAGGTGGTCGTTTCCAACGGCTATGCCAAGGTCAGCGAATCCATGCTCAGTCTTTCCGCCGCTATCCCGCTGGTCGATACCAGAGGCGGCGATATCGTAGTCATCGCCAACGCCCCGGAGGGCCAGGTTACCCATTACATCGCGGGGATATTCGGCAAAACCACCTATGCCTGTCACTATACGCCCTGCCCGATACCGGATTATGTACGACATGTCTTCGTTCTGAATGAATATCCTCATCCCGGCGGGACCTGCTTTAAAGATGACCCACGGATTATTTATTTCCGACGCTGGGAGGACGTGCTGGCACGGCTGCAAAACGAGCATCCAGCACCCGTTCGCCTGGCCGTCATTCCGGATGCCACCATGCAATATTTTAACTGGTATGATTAACTCTTCGTCTGATTGGCTGAAGAACATAAAGGCCGCTTGATTTTATTCTGTGCGGGTGGGACAAGCATGATTATAGGAGTGCCCAGGGAAATCAAGAATAATGAGTTCCGGGTAGCTTTACAGCCGGCCGGAGCCAGGTTGCTGGTGGAACAGGGACACAGGGTGCTGGTGCAGGCCGGCGCCGGAACAGGGGCCGGATTCGGCGACAGCGAATACCGGACGGCCGGAGCGTACATTCTGCCCGCTGCCGGAGATGTTTACCGCCGGGCTGAACTAATCGTGAAAGTCAAAGAACCGCTGCCTCCTGAATATGCCTTGCTGCAAAGACAGCAGGTCGTCTTTACCTTTTTACACCTGGCCGCCTCCCGCACGTTAACAGCCGCGCTGATTGAGAAAGAGATTACCGGCATCGCTTATGAGACCGTCCAAACGGCTGACGGGACACTACCGTTACTGTCTCCCATGAGCGAAATCGCCGGTAAACTCTCAGTTCAGATCGGCGCCCATTACCTGGAAAAGCCCCACGGCGGCAGCGGCGTACTGCTGGGAGGAGCCGCCGGGCTAAGTCCGGGCCGGGTGGCAGTCCTGGGCGGAGGGACAGTGGGTAAAAACGCCGCCGCCATCGCACTGGGTATGGGGGCAGAGGTTACACTGCTGGATATCAATCCGGATATATTAAAGCAACATCCCCTGACCGCTAAT
>DAOUFH010000115.1:0-16481 GCA_034429955.1 Dehalococcoidales bacterium | reverse complement strand
GAACAGCAAACCGGCTCCACTGGAAGCTTCAGTTTTAAGAAAACAGGTTATAACGCCAGTTCCCAATAACCCGCCCAAATTGCTGCAATCTACTCCGATTTTTCATCCCTGGCGTCAATATGTCCATCGCTAATTTTTAAGCAGGAGTGACAAAATCGCTGAACATTTAAGGGTGACATATTCGCTGGACACCAACAGACTCTTAAACCTGAGTACAAGGCCTAAAATAGCTGTTGATACGGGTGCAGGTTGGCCAATTAGTAATCCAATTCCGGCAGGACAAACTCTCTCTTCAAAAATAATGAAACTTATAACCCGAGGACAGATAAACACTCAAGATCCTGCTACAATAGCAGCCGGGACTGTTAAAAGCACTCGTTTTCAGAGTCCAATTACGATTCAAACCGGCTCAAATTTTATATTGACAAATCTATTTTGCAGTGGTATACCTAGATTGTCTAGGTACATAGTTGCTCTAGGTCTAAAGTTATTCTATGAACTTCAGTACAATCTGAATTAAATACCCGAAACTTCCGAAGCCAGTTAATTCTCATCTTCAACTCAACCTTCATTATCAATTAAATATTTTTGAAGGGTACTATAAAATGGCCGGGATATTAAACAAAATAAACCAACCGGAAGACTTGAAAAAACTAACCGGAAATGAACTGACCAGACTGGCAGCTGAAATCCGCCAGGAGATAATCAAAGTGGTCAATCTAAACGGCGGTCATCTGGCTTCCAGTCTCGGCACAGTTGAACTGACCATCGCTCTGCACAGGGTCTTCCAAACACCTCGCGATAAAATAGTCTGGGATGTCGGCCATCAGAGTTATACTCACAAGATTTTAACCGGTCGCCGCGAACGCTTTGCCAGCCTGCGTCAATATGGCGGCCTGTGCGGGTTTCCGGCCCCCTGGGAAAGCCCGCACGATGCTTTTGTGGCCGGACACTCCGGTAACTCAATTTCGGCAGCCCTGGGCATGGTGCTGGCCCGTGACCTGGCCTCAGAAAACTACCAGGTTATATCCGTCATCGGCGACGGGTCACTGGGCTCCGGCATGGCTTTCGAGGCCATCAATCATGCCGGACACCTCGGTAAAAAAATTATTGTGGTTTTAAATGATAACGGCATGTCGATTTCACCCTCTGTCGGCGCTCTCGCCCGACTGCTTAACCGGATTCGCTGCGACCCTCGCTATGCTCAAACTAAAAACCGTTTTATTTCAGCTATAAACCTCCTGCCGTTTAGAGAGACCGCCTGGAAAATCTCACGCTGGATAAAACGCCGGATCGCCAGAGTAATCTTGCCCAACGTTTTCTGGGAAGAACTGGGATTCACCTATCTGGGCCCTCTCAACGGCCATGATATTGCGGCTATCGAAGCCGGACTTATCCGGGCGCGTGACCAGGATACCAAGCCGGTGCTGGTACACGTAGTCACCCGGAAAGGCAAGGGCTGTCCTGAGGCGGAGTCCGATGTTGTCAAGTATCACGGGGTTTCGCCCAACGGTACAGTGAAAGTCTGCACACCAGCTTACAGCCAGGTCTTCAACCAGACGATTTTACAATTAATGCGTGAAAATCCGAAAGTCACTGCTATAACCGCTGCCATGCTGGACGGCACCGGACTGGCGCAGGCGGCTAAAGAATTCCCGGACCGGGTATTTGACGTCGGCATCTGTGAACAACATGCCGTCACGCTGGCGGCCGGTATGGCCTCTCAGGGATTCCGGCCTGTGGTAGCTATTTATTCTACCTTCCTGCAGCGGGGTTACGACCAGATAATTCATGACGTCTGCCTGCCTCATTTGCCGGTTATCTTTGCTATCGACCGGGCCGGCATCGTAGGAGAGGATGGCCGGACACATCAGGGACTTTTCGATATTTCCTTTTTACGCTGTATACCCAACTTGATAGTAGCCTCCCCTTCAGATGGTAATGAATTGCGCAGTCTGCTGACCAGCGCCCTTAACTATAACAGCCCGGTAGCGATCCGTTACCCGCGCGGCAACGGACCATTACTTGAACGTCCGTCCGATCTTTTCACTGTTCAGGCAGGTACGGGAGAATTACTAAGGCAAGGCAACGCTTTATCGCTGCTTTCCATCGGGCCTGCTGCCGCAGCCGCTTTGCAGGCAGCCGAAATGCTGGCCGAGGTCGGGATTGAGAGTTCCGTCCTGAATGCCCGCTTTGTCAAACCTCTGGATAAAGATCTTATTCTGTCTGAGGCTACCCGCACTTCCCGCATATTGACGATTGAGGAAAATACTCTCTGTGGAGGTTTCGGCAGCGCGGTACTCGAATTACTGCAAAACGATACAGCTTCTGGTGTTAAAATAAGATGTCTGGGTCTGCCGGACAGTTTTATAGAACACGGCCCCCAGGACCTGTTTCGCTCGCTTTATAATCTGGACGGAGAAGGCATTGCTCAATGTGTGCGTACCTTCTTCCCCGAGTTGTTTGCCAAATCACCTCTTAAAATTCAGGAGAAAGCATGAGTATACCGGCTATTTTAGAAAAATACCGCACTGAGATAGAGTCTGAACTTAAGGCTGTTATCGACGCCCGTCCGATGCCTCTGTACGGCATGATGCGCTATCACCTGGGCTGGATTGATAAAGACGGACAGCCGGTTAATAACAATACCGGTAAAGCTTTACGGCCCTCCCTCTGTCTCTTTACCTGTGAGGCCGTCGGCGGACGTTATAGTGCCGCTCTGCCGGCTGCTGCCGCCCTGGAACTGGTACACAACTTTTCACTTATTCATGATGATATCCAGGACAACGACCGCGAAAGAAGGCATCGCCCCACTGTTTGGGCTATCTGGGGCAGGGCTCAGGCCATTAACGCCGGAACCGCTATGCGGATACTGGCCAATGTTACTTTACAGCGCTTGAACGGCTTATCTCTTGAAAAACAGGGCTGCATTCATCACCTTATCGATGAAATCAGCCTCCGGCTGATTGAAGGCCAGTACCTGGACATCAGTTTTGAGGACCGTTTTGATATTACCGTAGCGGATTATTTAAATATGGTCGACGGTAAGACCGCCGCCCTGATTTCCGGCGCAATGGAAATCGGCGCTCTGATCGGGAGCGAGGACAAAACCGTCATAAGCCGCCTCGCCGGGATCGGCCGCCAGCTGGGTCTGGCCTTTCAAATCAGGGACGATATCCTGGGTATCTGGGGTGATCAAAAGCAGACCGGAAAACCGGCCGGGGCGGATATCCGGCGCCGCAAGAAAAGCTATCCCTTTGTCTACGCCCTGGAGCATACCGACGGCAGCACCCGTAAAGAACTGGTCTCTATTTATAAAAAACGTCTTATAGACGATGCCAACGTGAATAAAGCGCTGGAGATCTTCCATCAGGTTGAAACCCAGCAGCAAGCCGCCCAAATCGTGGATGAATATTGCACCCGGGCCTGTTTGGATTTTAAAAAATTGAACATACCTCAAGCCAGTAAAGACCAGATGGATGAACTGGTGCAATTCCTGGTCGGCCGCACCTATTAACAGTATAGCGTCAGGTATTTTTATTTAAAGGAAGTTGTGACTGACAAATGAAATTTTCAAGACAGCTCTCGACCTCGCTGGCAGGTTATCTGCTGAAAAATACTTTAAAGGGGCGGAAACGTTATCCCATGGTCCTCATGATCGAGCCGCTCTTCCGCTGCAATTTGCATTGTTCCGGCTGCGGGCGGATCCGCGAATATAAGGACATTCTGGACCGTACGCTTTCCACCCGGGAATGTCTGGAGGCTGCCGTAGAAGCCGGAGCGCCGGTCGTCAGCATCACCGGAGGGGAACCTCTGCTGCATACAGATATCACCGGCATAGTAGAAGGCCTTATCCGTCAGAAGCGCTTTATCAATCTGTGCACTAATGGCCTGCTACTGGAAACGATGCTGCCGCGTTTTAAACCTGATCCCCATTTGTTTTTTGTACTGCATCTGGACGGACTGGCAGAGACTCATGACCGTTTTGCTGAGCGTAAGGGAGTCTTCGACAGCGCCATCTCAGCCATCCGCGCCGCCCGCCGGGCCGGTTTTCAGGTGCTGATCAATACTACCATCTATAAACAGACCGATATCTCCGAAATCGAACAGTTATTCAACTTATTAGCCGAGATACCTGTCAACGGTATTATGGTCTCTCCGGCCTTCAGCTATGAAGCAGTAGAGACCGATGCTTTCCTTTCCCGCAGTGAAATGTATGAAAAGTTCCGTCCGCTTTATCAAATGCGAGATCGTATTCCTTATTACAATACGCCCCTCTTCCTGGAGTTCCTGGCCGGTAATCTGGACTTAAAGTGTAAGCCCTGGAGCACTCCCACCCGCAATCCGGCAGGCTGGAAGTTACCCTGCTATTTGATAACCGATAAACATTGTGGTTCTTTTAAGGAACTCATGCAGACCGATTGGAACAAGTACGGCAACGGGAATGATCCGCGTTGCGCCAACTGCATGGTCCATTGCGGATTTGAAGCCAGTGCTCTTTCGGCCATAAAAAGCAGTCTGCCCAATCTGTGGAAGACCTTCAAAGGAATTTATTTCCCTTAAGAGGGGATTACTCCGGGAAAGAACAGGTTATAAGATGATTGCTGTATTAAGTGCTTTGAAAGAAGAGGTCAGCGACCTGAAAAAAGGGTTAACACCGGTTAACCCATCCGCTCAAGACGGGGCTTTTCTGGCAGGCCGCTGCGCCGGGAAAGATATCCTGCTGGTCTTAACCGGAATCGGCCGCGACAAAGCTGAAAAGGCTTTACGGCTGGCTCTGGAAAAATATTCCATCGGGATTATTATCTCCACCGGTTGTGCCGGGGCGCTGAATGACCGCAGCCGCAACGGAGATATCCTTATTTATAGGGAATTGACCGGAGCGGCCGGTCTGGAAGCAGCTACGGAGGCCCAACCGTTGCTGCAACCCGACGAGCATTTGCTGGATCAGGCTTTGCAATGTGCTCAAGCAAAAGACTGCCGGTGTTTCACAGGCAGGGGATTAACTGTTCCGGAAGTGATTAACACACCTGCCGGCAAGCAGGCTCTGGGCAACCGTTATCAGGCGGATACAGTGGATATGGAAAGTTACTGGCTGGCCGCTATGGCCCGTTCTCATAAAGTGCCTTTCATTGCACTGCGTTCCATTTTTGATGCGGTGACCGATAATCTCGCAACACTGAGCAGCTTTTTCAATCAGGGTAAAATCAGTTATTCAGCCCTTTGTGCCGGTCTGCTGGCTCACCCTTCTCAGATTGGAGAGCTTTTGTCATTCCGCCGCAACGCAGACCTGGCTCAAAGGAATTTATCCGGCTATTTGCGGCAGTTATTTGAATATTTACAGGAATGAAGATGCGATTATGAAAGTACTGGTAACCGGGGCAACCGGATTTATCGGCGGCAACCTGGCGCGTGAACTGGTCAAACAGGGCTATCAGGTCAAGGCCTTGGTACGCCGGGGAAGCAACCTGCGTTATCTCGATAACCTGGGGATAGAATTTACAGTCGGCGATCTGCTCGATATTGCATCTCTGGAGCGGGCGCTGGAAGACTGCCAGGCCCTTTTCCACGTAGCCGCCATTTATACCTTCTGGCATCCTCAACCCGACCTGATCTATAGGACCAACGTCCAGGGCACCCAAAACCTCCTGACTCTGGCCGGACGGCAGGGAATTAAAAAAATAGTTTATACCAGCAGCGAATCCGTAATAGGGCAGCCTGCCGGGTCACCCGGCAATGAAGAGTTGCAAGCTGATGTCGCGCAAATTCCCAGCGCTTATAAAAAGTCCAAATATCTGGCAGAACAAATGGTTACTAAAATGGCCCGTGAAGGTTTGCCGGTAGTGATTGTTAATCCCACCACCCCGGTCGGGCCTTTCGACACCAAACCTACGCCTACCGGCAAGATTATCACCGATTATTTAAACGGCAGGATGTTTGCCTGCGCCAACACCGGCCTTAACGTGGTCGACGTCGAGGATGTAGCCCGCGGACATATCCTGGCACTGGAAAAAGGCCGCCCGGGAGAACGTTATCTGCTGGGTAACCGCAACCTTACCCTGCGTGAAATTATGCAGATATTGCAGCAGACCACCGGCCTTCGTGCCCCCCGTTTGAATATGCCGCTCTGGGTCGCTTTAGCGGCCGGTTATGTTGATGAGGCTATTGAGGGCCGTCTTTTAAAACACTACCCGCACATACCGCTGGGGGCGGTACAGGCTTCCCGTCACTTCCGTTTTTTTGATTGTTCCAAAGCTGTAGCCGAACTGGGACTGCCGCAGACTCCGGTTGAAGAGTCCTTTCAAAAGGCTGTGCGCTGGTTCAGGGATAACGGCTATGCCAAATAAATTACTTATACCGTTTCAATGGAGGAAGTTATGATTACTGAAAGTACCCCGTCTTATCAGAATTGGAACAGGCTGGATAATGCCGCTAAAACCGACTTATTATCTTCAGCCATCAAAAAATCTCAATCATATCTTCTCGATATCCAGAATAAATCCGGTTATTGGGCCGGCGAATTGCTGGCCGATGCCAGCGTGGCGGCCGGATATGTGCCCCTGATGTATTTTATGCAGGGACACGTCGATCCTCTCAAACAGGCTAAAGTAGTTAATTATGTCAAGAGCTGTCAAAATCCGGATGGATCCTGGAGCGCCCATTACGGAGGGCCGGGTGATTTGAATGTCAGCGTTCAGGTCTACTTTTCTCTCAAACTGTCCGGAGTAGAGACTTCCGAACCCTGCCTGCAGAAAGCCGGTGATTTCATCCGTTCCAAAGGCGGGCTGATGTGTACCAACACCGTTACCCGTATCTGGCTGGCATTGTTCGGTCAGTTCGACTACCGGGCCACACCCTCGATACCTCCCCAGTTTATTTTCATGCCCAATTGGGCTTACCTGAATATTTATGAGTTCGCCAGTTGGTCTCGCGAAACTATTATGGCCTTGATCCTTATTCTCAACACCCGTCCGGTCTGTAAAGTCCCTGAATCAGCCGATATTTCCGAACTCTATATCGAGCCTGAAAATGAGCGTTCTCAACTTGCCCGTCAACAGGGCCGTCTTTTTAGCTGGCGCCGTTTTTTCCTGACCAGCGACAAGCTATTCAAAGCCTGTGAAAAATTGCATTTTCGTCCCGGTTTTCGGCCGGCTATGCGCAGGGTAGAAAAATGGGTGGTCGCTCACCAGGAGGAAGACGGCAGCTGGGGCGGGATAATGCTGCCCTGGATTTATTCTCTTATGGCTCTTAAGTCCCTGGGTTACGGACCGGACCATCCTGTTATTGTTAAAGGGATGGCCGGACTGGACCCCTTCCTGGTCGAAGACGAGCACTATCTAAGGATGCAGCCGGCTACATCACCGGTCTGGGATACAGCCTGGGCGACCATCTCCCTGCTGGACTCCGGAATGACCGCCGATAGCCCGCCGGTCGTCAATTCAACCCGCTGGCTTTTATCTCAGGAAATCAAACACAAGGGCGATTGGATTGTTAAAAATCCCAATACAGCGGCTGGCTGTTGGGCTTTTGAATTTCGCAATGATTTTTACCCGGATATCGATGATACCTCCGTGGTATCCCGAATTTTACTGATGACACAAAATTCAGCCGATTACCACGCTGCTGCCCTCAGAGGCCTCCGCTGGATAATTGATATGCAATGCAGCAACGGCGGCTGGGCGGCCTTTGACAGAGATAATAACAAGTCCATTCTGGCCAACGTGCCCTATGCTGATTTTATGACGCCTCTCGACCCCACCTCCGCCGACGTTACCGCCCATGTTATCGAATTGCTGAGCAAAATCGACCAGAATTCACCGGCTTTGAAAAGAGCTCTCGGCTATCTAAAACGTACACAGGAAAGCGATGGGTCCTGGTACGGACGCTGGGGCGTCAACTATATCTATGGTACCGCTTCAACCCTGGTAGCCTTGAAGGCGGCTGGAGAGAACATGAGCCAGGAATATATCTCCCGCGCAACCGGCTGGCTAAAAGCACATCAGAATGAGGACGGCGGCTGGGGCGAGACCTGTGAAACCTATGCCGACCACCAGCTACGGGGAAAAGGTGAAAGTTCCGCTTCTCAAACCGCCTGGGCCTTGATGGGATTGCTGGCGGCCGGTTTACATTCCTCAGACTCTTTTGAACGAGGCCTCACTTATCTCCTCGCCACCCAGAATCCGGAGGGTGACTGGACTGAAAATTGTTTTACCGGTACCGGCTTCCCGCGGTGTTTCTATTTGCATTATGACCTTTACAGCGTTTATTTTCCGCTTATAATATTGGGAAGGTACAAAAATGCTCTGGAGGCCGGCAATGTATAATAATCTTAAAAAACTGTCCGTAATAGAACCATCGCAGCGCATCCTGCTGTTACCTCACTGTCTGCGTCGCAGCAACACCTGTCAGGCTTTCCATAACTCTGAGGGTTTGCAGTGCATAGGCTGTAATGCCGATTGTGCTATCAATCTACTGAAAGCCGCAGCTCTGGAATATGGTTACGGCGGCGTTTGCGTGGCTCCCGGAGGCCATCTGGCCGTCAAATACGTTAGAGATAAAAGACCTAGCGCGGTAGTGGCCGTAGCCTGTGAAAAGGAACTTAAAGAAGGTATTCAGGGTGTCCGAAGTCTCTCCAAAGAGAACATTAAACCGGTTATGTATGTTATTCCTCTGCTTAAAAACGGCTGCCTGGATACGGAGGTAGATGTGGAGTTCGCCATCAGTGTTATAGCCACCGGCTGTCCGGTGAAATCTGCTAATTCCAGCCGCTGATCAGCTGACTAACAGCCCCGGGGCTGCCGCTCTAAATTGCCGGCTCTTTGCTCAACCAGCCGGTGGTTTTCTTGACATCCGGCGGTGTATTCGCTATCATTCCAGCATACCTAGAGCTACTAGGTATATCGATATCTATTGAAGCGTTAAGGAGTGCAAGATGTCAGGAATAGCCTTTGTTACAGATTCTATCAGCTGTATCTCCCCCGAGTTACTCAAAGAATATGATATAAAGGTCGTGCCGGTCGGACTGGTCATCGACCGCCAACAATATAAAGATACCGAACTTTCCAACGATGAATTCTGGAAGCTCTTTCACGCCACCAAAGAGCCCATTACCACCAATGCCGGCAATCCGGCCGATTTCGAAGCTGTTTTTAACGAACTGGCCCAAAAAACCGACAAAATAATCTGTATTCCGGTTTCAAAAGCCCTCAGCGCCACGCATAACATGGCTGTTAAGGCCGGAGACAGCCTGATGAGCAAAAACCCCGGGGTGACGGTCAAGGTAATCGACAGCAAGACTTCCACCGGCGCCCAGGGTTACATCGTAATGGAAGCCGCCCGGGCAGCCCGGGCCGGTAAGAGTTTCGAAGAGGTCGTCAATGTAGCTGAAGACATGGTCAAGAGAGTCAAATTCATGTCTGCTATGACCACTTTGAAATATGTGAGACGCTGCGGCCGGGCGCCCAAATCCGCCTTTATCGGCGACTGGCTGAACGTCAAACCTGTGGTCGGTATGACCAACAACTCCGGGCTGGTAGAAAATATTGCCCGCGAAAGGGGTATGGATAAAGCCATCGAGAAGATGATAAACCTGGTCGGCACTTACATCGATGCCACGAAGCCTATTCATATCTTCGTGCACTATACCGATGACAAGGCCATGGGAGAAAGTATAATGCAGACCATGAAATCGAAGTATCAATGCGTGGAGACCTATCTAACTCCTTATTCTCCTGTGATGACCTCCCAAACAGGGCCGGTGGTGGCCGTGGCCTTCTATCAATAATTCCACATTCAAACTGTCGCTCTCAGTCCGCCCTGCCTTCCTCAAAGGCAGGGCGTTTTTTCTGTCCGGCCTCTCAACTGCAGACTGTCCTCCCCGATTTTTAGCTTTAAAAAGGCTGTAATTTATCCTGCATTTCTGCTATTATTATGGCTATGTCTTTATTTGGAACTTCCGGCATCAGACGGCTGGCCGATACCGACCTGGTACAACTGGCTTTGAAGGTAGGTCTGGCGGTCGGTTCACTTTATAAAAACGTCGTAATCGGACGGGATACCCGCACCTCCGGCAGCGCTATCCGGCACGCTGTGGTTTCCGGTCTGCTGGCCTCCGGCGCGCGCTGCAGCGATGCCGGAATTGTGCCCACCCCTACGGTCGCTTTTATCGCCCGCGAATTTTCAGCCGGCATAATGATTACAGCCTCACATAATCCGCCCCGCTATAACGGCATCAAACTGCTCAACCCTGACGGTTCGGCTTTCTCTCCACGCCAGCAAGAAGAGATAGAACAGCTGGTGGCTGATATATCAGCTTCGCCCGCCCGTTGGGATAACATGACCGCCGGTGAAGTCTACAGCACCGCCGTAGAGAAACACATCGCAGCGATCAGCAGTCATTTCCCAGGCGGCATCAAGCTCAATGTAGTGGTAGACGCCGGCTGCTGTGCGGCTTATTTTATCACTCCCCATCTGCTTACCAGCCTGGGCTGCCAGGTTACGGCTTTGAATTGTTACCCGGACGGCATCTTCCCTCACGACGTCGAACCTCTGGAGAAAAACCTGGGCGATTTGATCGCGACAGTTAAAAGTTCCGGCGCCGACCTGGGCATCGCTCACGATGGAGACGCCGACCGCATGATGGCAGTCGATGATAAAGGCCGTTTTATTTCCGGCGACCGGCTGCTGGCGATTTTCGCCCGAGCTTCCGGCGGACATAAAATCGTTACTACCCTGGATGCTTCCATGGCCATCGATGAGGGCGGCTATACAGTCCGCCGTACTAAAATAGGCGATCCTTATGTCTCTGAAGTCCTAAAAAAATGGGGCGATTTTGGCGGTGAACCTTCCGGTGCCTGGGTCTTTCCCCAGATATCGCTCTGCCCTGACGGAGTATTTGCCGCTGCTCAAATCGCCGATATTGCCCGGCAGCAGAAACTCTCCGAACTGGTGGACTCTATACCGGCCTATCCTGTTCTGCGGGGAAACTTGAACGGCTCCATAAGTTCATTGCCAAAATTAAAGGCCGCGCTGGAAAAAGAACTGAAGCCGGTCTCGCTTGATAATACCGATGGACTGAAGCTGCTCTTTGCAGACGGCTGGCTGCTTATCAGGGCCTCCGGCACCGAACCCAAGGTCCGTCTCACTGCAGAAGCGCATACCGATAAGACCGCCCGAAGTTATTTTGACACCGCTTCGGCCGTGCTGTCAGCCCATTTGAAAGACTGAACTACGCATTTGATTTACTCTTGGAGCACTGCCACTCTGGCTCTCAAATAATACTCGCTTTCGGCTATAATCTTGTCCTCTTCCGGATACGGCTGCACATCAAAGAACAATTTATATTTATCCAGCCTGAATTCAGCTAACTCATCCGATCCGCCGCTTTGGGTCAGCGTTTCAGTCTGCTTATGTCCGTTGTAAATGAATTCGACTTCGCAGCTTACCTCACCCGCCCAGACGCATACTACTCCTTGGGGGCAACGGCTATCGTTAATCACATCCAGTATTTTTATTTTCAGGTCTTCGCCGCTGATACTGACAGTCTGCCCGATTTTCAGATTGAACTCTTCGCCCGGTTTGGCTTTGATTGTATTACTGTTGGACGTACAAGCCGGCAGGACTGTAATCAACAGCAGTGTAACCGCCGCGGCCAAAAGCCACACGCTTCTTTTCATTTATATGTTTTCCTCGCCTTGATTATTATTAATCCCGTTTCATTATATCCAAAATACCCGGGCCTTATTTTGCTACAATAATAAATAAGAATCAGCTAAGTCGGCCTGTCGGCAGTAAAAAAATAACAGGAGGAAAATCATGCAACTCACCCGCGTTCCCGGAAAGAAGACCTGTGATATTAAATTATACGCCCTGAGTACCTGTCCCTGGTGTAAAAAGACCAAAGCTTTACTGGATTCTCTGGGTCTGGAGTATGAATTTGTGGACGTGGACCTCCTGACCGGAGCCGACAGACAGGAGGCCATTAATATAGTGAAAAAATGGAATCCGGGTGCTTCCTTTCCTGTACTGGTCATCGATGATACCAGATGCATCATCGGCTTCAAAGAGAACGATATCAAGGCCGCGGTTGAAAAATGAATACTGATAACGCAATCAGCAACTCCCAGGTAGACGCCGCTTATGAGGCCCTGCGCCAGGATGCCGAGGCAGGCGGCTATCATCTTAATCCCGATGTTGCCTTCGCCAAAGCGCTGGTCAAAGGGCTCCTGACCAACCGGCAGCGTTACGGCTATGCCAATTGCCCGTGCCGGCTGGCTATGGGAACGCCGGAGCAGGACCAGGATATCGTTTGCCCCTGCGACTACCGGGATGCCGATGTCGCAGAATACGGCACCTGTTTTTGCGGTTTGTATGTTTCGGATGCAGTCCTCTCCGGACGACAGGCGGCCGGATCCATTCCCGAGAGAAGGCCACCTGAAGAAGCGCGCCGTAATTCTCAAAGTACCCGCCAGGTCAAGCTTTCGGCCTTGCCTTATCCGGTCTGGCGCTGCAAAGTTTGCGGTTATCTCTGCGCCCGCGGCAGTCCGCCGGATAACTGCCCTATCTGTAAAGCCTCCAAAGAACGTTTCGAACGCTTCATTTAGTAGTCATAAAAAAGCGGCTCAGGTATGAATACCTGAGCCGCTTTTTTCGGTTTTACCAGATCCTTTTTCTCTTCCATCTGCCCAATCGGAAATAGGTCACATAGGCCACCATATTGATCACCCCTCCGGCCACCACGGCCCAGCGCACTCCATACACTCCGATATCGGTATGCGTTAATACCAGGCCGAGCGGTACCTGTACCGCCCAGATTATTATCAGGCCCATTACCATGGGAGGAATGGTATCGCCGGCCCCGGAGATACAGTTCTGCAAGACCATGCTGAAAGCCAGCACCATATAGCCGAAGGCCGAAATCTGAACGTACCTGACGGCAATCACTTCCAGGCTGGGGTCGCTGCTGAATATATTGATTACTACTTTCGGCCAGATCAAGATCGCTATACCGGCCACTATCAAGACCGACTCTGCTACAAAGAGGGCCAGCCAGCCGCTTTTTTCCGCCCTTTCCGGCTGACGTGCGCCCAGATTTTGACCGACCAGCACACCGGCGCTGGCGCCAATACCCATGAGAGGCATAACCAGCATCATATCGATTCTTTGACACAGCGAATGCGCGGCCACCGCCGCCGTTCCAAAAGGCACCACAAAAGAGGTCATTACCAATTGTCCCAGCTGCATTTGTATACCCATCACCGAGGCCGGAATGCCGATTTTTACCAGCCGCCAGATAGCGCCCAGGTCAAATTTGAATTTTGAAAAGGTCAATTTCAGCCGGGAACGTCCGCTGATTAAAATCACCAGTCCCAGCACCGTACCCAGTCCATGACTTACCACGCTGGCGATGGCTGCCCCGTTAGCTCCCATCTCGGGAAAGAAACTCCAACCGAAGATCAGGAACGGGCTCAGCACTACATGCAACAGCCTGAATATCACCGCCAGCTTCATGGGATTCATGGTATCGCCGGAGGCCTGCATGATACCGTCTGTGGCGAAACGCAGAGACATGGCTATCATGGCCACGAAATTAATCCGCATGTACATAGCGCCGATTTCCAGGACATCGGATTCGACGCCCAACAGTCCCAGTATCCAGCGGTCCAGGGATATACCGATTATCGCCAGGAGGATACCCAGAATGCCGGCCACCACAAAGGCCTGCTGCGCGATATGGATAGCTCCGGCCTTGTCATTAGCTCCGATATAGCGGGAGACCATTGAGCGCAGGCCGGTAAAGATGCCCATCAGGAAAGAATTGACCAGCATCACTATCATGCCGGCTACGCCGACGGCGGCCATGGCATCCGGCCCCAGCTTGCCCAGCCATATCATATCTATGGTCGGTCCCAGCACGTTCAGGCTGTTGCTGACCACCATCGGCCATGATAAGGAAAGCAAATTCTTTAGAATACTGCCCTGGGTCCAGTCTCGGGTATCGCGGGAGAGCGATTGGGGTGGGTGATTGTCAACATTAAGTTCTGACATTAAGTTTTTTGTTCGTCCTGGCGAGTTATTTATCTAAGACCGGCAGCCATGCTGGATTGTTTCACTGACTTTAACAATACGGATGTATTTAATTATAACACAACCCGGCGATAATTTATATCATTCATGATGCTTAATCCTGTGAGTCTTTACACCCACACTATCCTTTTCTTAAGACCTCCTCCAATTTATTTATAACTGCAAACCGGTCGGACAAATCCTTTTATATAATGTATTTAGCGCTATCAGGGAGGTGGGTTAGATGGCTGAAAAAACAGTCAAAAAGACGGCTTCTGCCAAAGTCAGTAAGGGCGACGCTTATCTCTGTGAAATTTGCGGTCTGCAGTTGAATGTGGACATCTGCGGAGACTACTTGAAGTCTTCCGGCCCTTCCTGCTGCGGCCACAAGATGCAGCATAAGGCAACAGCGGCTAAAAAGTAAATTTACGGGCTTTAGCTTAAAAATATCTTCTCTGTCTAACGGAAGCTGTAATCCGACAGACGGCGTGTTATACGCCCGGATGAGTAAAATATCAGGAACGGGAATTCCACCCAATCCGATTGCAATATTGAAGCTATGTCTTCGGTTTATTCCGTTCCTACCAGCTATGCCGTATGGCATCATTCGGGCAGGCCGAATGGCAGTTCAGGGTGTGGCTTTCGGCGCACTGCTTAAAACCGGGACAGACCAGGTGCAATTTTTTGCGCACAGCCTCTTTGACCATGGCTTTGGGTTGCCCGTGGTCGTTGCCGGTGACTTCCCAGACGGAAGCCGGACAGGCGGACACGCATTTGCCGCAGCCGTCGCACTTGCCGGTATCCACAGTAATGTAATACTCGCCGGTGCCGTCGGAATAACCGTAGTTGATTTTCATTTCCTCGCGTTTACCCTTACCGTTAACCCGGTCACGGGCAAACAGGGCTGCGCCTATACAGCCTGCCAGCTGCGGGTCGGGAGCCAGCAGAGGTTCCAGCCCCACTTTCTCTTGGATTTTGGCGACCATACCCTTATTCTTGGAAATACCGCCGCTGATGCTGAAATCAGCCTTAATTCCCACCTTTTTCAAAAGGTTCAGGCTGCGCAGTGAAATCGCTTCATTCAAGCCTGCCAGGATATCCGCTTTGGAAACGCCTTTACGCAGATAGGTCACCGCCTCCGACCTGGCGAAGACCGCGCAGATGGTATTGAACGGAATGGCGCCTTTGGACTGCAGCGCCACCTCGCCTATCTCTGACAGCGGCACACCCAGCACTTCCGCAATCATTTCCAGGAAGCGTCCGGTGCCGCCGGCGCATTTATCATTCATCACAAAATCAGTTACTTTACCCTCACCGTCAACGCTGATAGCCTTGCAGTCCTGTCCGCCCATATCCAGTATGGTACGCACCGAGGGAAAGAAAAAATTCACGCCGCGGGCGTGACAGCTGATCTCGGAAATATTTTCATTGGCGAAAGGCACCAGTACCCGGCCGTAACCTGTGGCTACTATATACTCGATATCTTCCAGTTTGATAGACGAGCCTTCCAGCGTTTTGGCCATGGTGTTTTTGGAAGTCGCCACGCTCTCCGCGCCGGTATCTCCGATGTAAGAGGCCACTACCTCTCCGTCTTTGATTACGGCCGCCTTTGAAGCTCTAGACCCGATATCGATTCCTGCTGTTATCATCTTGATTTGCCTTTCACCCCATAAATTCTTGCGTTTCTGCGTTCGACAGGCAGCCTCTAAAGTTTGCTAATGCCTTCTTCCGCCAGTATCGCCGCACCCAGGGCAGCCGTCATCTCCGGATTCTCCGGAACCAGCACCTTGAAGCCCAACTCCTCCTCCAGTATAGTGACCAGCCCCCGGTTACGGGCTACCCCGCCCACTACCGCTACCTCTTTTGACACTCCCAGCCTCTTCAGAAGGCCCATGATCCGGCTCACCATAGAGGCATGTATTCCGGCGATGATATCTTCTTTGGGAGTAGGCGGCACCCTGTGAATATGTGAAATAACTTCAGATTCCGCAAAGACCGCGCAGGTACCGGTGATATCGGCTTTGTTTTTGGCTCTCAGGGAATACTCCGCCATCTGGTCCAAATTGACCTGCATCACCTTGGCCATGGCCTGTAAAAACATACCGGTGCCGGCGGCGCACTTGTCCTGCCCGGCCCAGTCGGTCACTCTGCCGCGTTCGTTGATTTTCAGAACAGTGCTGGTTTCAGCGCCCATATCCACAATCATCCGGGCATCGGGGAACAGCCGGTTGACGCCCCTGGCCAGACAGGTGGTTATGGCCTTTTGCTGCCGACTGAAGGAGATCGCTTTACCTCCCACACCGGTCGCAACTATATAGGTCTCGCTCTGCTCGAGCGCCGCCTTCTTAAGCAGTTCCTGCAGGGCCTGTTGGGCCGTTTCTTCCGAACCTTCGCCCCCCGGCAGACAGGCCGTCAGC
>DAOUFH010000114.1:0-2390 GCA_034429955.1 Dehalococcoidales bacterium | reverse complement strand
TTTTCATCCCTGGCGTCAATATGTCCATCGCTAATTTTTAAGCAGGAGTGACAAAATCGCTGAACATTTAAGGGTGACATATTCGCTGGACACCAACATGTTATCTGGATAAGATGAGTTAATAAAAGTCTGCCTACAAAATATGCGATGGTCGATTAAAATCGACCATCGCATCAAGCTAAACTTATTTAGGTAAGCTTCAAAAACCAATTTGTACTCTTTTACCTTAAGCGGGTAGAACCTCCTAGAGTAGTCACTACCTCTGATAAGGTAACACTTGACAGCTGAGCCCCACCAGTATAAGCACCGCCCGAATATAACCCATCCGTAATGGCGCCGGTAGAGTTACCACCACTATAGATGACGCAGGTCAAATTCTTTTTCAAAGACGGTGAGGATATCACTACAGATTGATATGATTTGGCAGGAGCAAAAGTCAAGATTTCCTCACCGCTCCCGGTTTCAATATGAATCAAAGTGCCTGCAGACTGTAAGGCTGACAAATTATACATGATAGAATATTGAGTAGACGCAGTACTCGGTCCCTGTGACATACCGGCGCTGCCTACCGCAATCAAAAGGCCACCGCTAATTTTAAATCCCATGTGATCTAAAGCTCCATTGCCACTGCTGGTGGGACCGTTGACGATAACAGTCCCGTCTGTCATCACTATAGAACCGTTTGAGTCCAGTCCATCGCCATTTGCCTCAATATAAATATATCCGCCGTTTATGTAAAGACAATAATTACCGGTATCGGCAAAGTTTTCTTTACCGGGCCGACCGAAAGCCGCTGAACCATCAGTGCCGCCGGCCACATTAATGCCATCATCGCTGGAAACTATATGCAGCGTACCATTATTAATAGTGATAACAGCGCTTTCTATACCTTCATAACTTCTAGTAATATCTATCTCTCCGCCATTGATTTCGATTGTTGAATCAGCATGAACACCGTCGTCTCCCGAAGTCAATGTCATTTCACCACCGCTAATAAAGATACTATTATTAGAATGGATAGAGTCATCAGAGGAATCGACCTCAATATATCCGCCGCTGATATAGATGCCGCTTTGGGCTTTCAAGCCTTTAGCAGTGGTAGAAGTGTTATCGGAAAGCGTTGTCACTCCCGATGCAGGACCACGCCATTTACCCCAGGTATTCCCTGAACTGCCGATATTGTTGCTGCTATTGGAACTGCCGCCGCCTGAAGAAATAAAGATGTTACCATTTCTGATCACCAGACTGGTTTCCGCCTGAATACCATCCAAGCCAGCCGTAATATCAAAAGTTCCTCCCTCAATGAGGATATAACCCTGGGTTGAATCAACATCATTATTAGATTGTAAACCATCCCCACCGGCCTTGAGCGTAATATTGCCATCTGCAATTACAATAGAATTCCGGCCTTTGATAGCGTCGTTTATTGAGGTTACGCGGATAATACCACTGACTATTTTCAGGTCATCTTTACTTTGAATTCCGTTATTGTAATTAGCTTTCACCGTTAATGCACCGCTGCCGTTGATGGTAAGGTCATCATGACTAAAAACAGCAGCATTGGGCTCATCACTGTCGGTATCTTCGAAAATATAACTGGACCCATCGGTTAGCGTATTATCAGTTCCTTCCGCAAGGGTAATCACCACTTTATCCGCGTTAATAACGTAGATCGGGGAATTTGAAGAACAATTGATATCCACATTATTTAGAATCAACCTGACAACATCTTCATTCTGAGCCTCAATCCTGATCTGGCCATCGTTTAATTTCCCACTCAGGCTGTATACACCTGCCGATTTGATAGTAACTGTACTGCCTGCTATTACCACATTAGCACTCTCGGAAATAACCGAATTACCGTCCAAAGCAATATATACTATATCATCACCCTCGGTACTATCATCAAGGTCATCACCATCAAGACTGACAAATATATCGTCTGAGACCGAAGGCTGAGTAACACCGGTAGCAGCCGGGGTTGTCTCATCGTGGCTATTACTGGCAGCTTGTGAGCTTGATATACCATTTTCAGAAGTAGTGAACTCTCCCTGACAGGCCGTTAAAGCAGCTATTAATACCACTAGCATGGTTATCACAATTATCCTTTTCATATTTGTCTTCCTTGTCCCAACTCAGTTTTTTCTACCAGACCCGTATCAACCGACGAATATCTCTACTTTGGCCGTTCCTGCCAGTTGATCAAGGTCTTTGGCAAAACCTGTCCAATCCATATCCGATCTTTTTTGGTATTGGTAATGCAAATTTATCCTGTCATCAATTGTCGACATTGTTTCCAGACTTAAACCACGCAACCGCGCTTTGAGAAAAGTATTCAGGTTATTCTCTACGGAATAAAAAGAAAATTGATCAACAGATATCATGAGATG
>DAOUFH010000113.1:0-2137 GCA_034429955.1 Dehalococcoidales bacterium | reverse complement strand
AAATAACCGGCTCAGTCCCGTTTGACGCTTAAACGTCTGAAAAGACGGGAAGGCCACCAGTTCCAGCGGCCTATCAGACCGGCCAGCGAAGGAATCAGTACCGCCCGTACCAGGAAAGTATCGATCAAAACCCCGATAGCGATAGCCGCACCCACCTGAAAGACCATTTGCAGTGAAGCCGTGGTCAGAGTGGCAAAAGTGCCGGCCAGAATAATGCCGCAAGAGGTAATCACCCCGCCGGTGTTGGCCACCGAATCCCGGATAGCCTCTTTCAAAGGCTTGACCGTGGACTCTTCACGAATACGGGTTACCAGGAAAATATTGTAGTCCGCCCCCACCGCCACCAGTATCACGAAGACAAAAATGGGCAGCATGTAAATCAGGGCGGACTGATGCAGAAGGTCCAGGAACAGCCAGGTAGAGATACCCAGGGTCGCTCCGAAATTAAGCAGCACGGTGATAATCATATACAGCGGCGCGATCAGGCTGCGCAGCAGAACGGCAGTCACTATCAGAATACCGGCTACGGCCAGTATCAGTACCCTGACGAAGTCGCTGTCGTTGACCGCCAGGATATCCGCCTGGTCGGCGGCCGTGCCGCCCAGATAGCAGACAGTCGCACCCAGACCGGCGGCCGATAGTGATTCGGAGGCCGTCTGCCGCAGCTGCGGTATCAAATCAAGCGCTTGACTGGAATAAGGGTCACAGTCCAGCAGGATATCCAGCCGCACCAGGGTCTCATCGGCAGACAGATAAACACTCTTGAGCCAGGCGCTGAAAGCGCTATCCAGCTCCAGATTAAATTCAGATGCAAGCGCGGCGAGCTGGGACCCGATATCCGTCAACTGCGCCCGCACCATTTCCAACAATTGAGAACTGTCCCCCAGGGTCAGCGGATTGAAGGCAGCCAGAGCTGTAGACATTTCCTGTATTTTAGCCAGGGCCGACTGGAAATAGACGCTCTGTACCAGCCCCGGATAAGCCACGGCCAGATCCTGCAGTTCCTGCCCCACCTGTGACAGCGAACTCAACTGGGACAGCGTAGCGGGGCTCAGACCGGCGGCCAGGGCCTGTACCTGGGCGGCCCGGCCGGATAGATCAGCGGCAGGAGAGGCAAAGAAACGTACGCCGGTCACGCCGTCCAGCTTCTGCAATTCAGCGCTGAGAGATTGCAGAGCAGGCAAATAGTCCTGTTGATAGACCTGTCCCGGCGGCAATTCCACTAGAAGAAATTCGGGATTCATCTGCCCGGTGGGGAAGTGCTGTTCATACAGCTCATAACCGGCCACCGAGCCCATATCGGAGGGCATCTGGTGAATTAAACTGGAGGAATATCTGAGCCCTCCCAGGGCCAGATAAGGCACCAGCAGTACGATTACGATAGGCAGCACAAAGAACCAGGGACGGGCGGTAACCCGCTGTCCCAGCCTGTGCCAGAAACCGGACACCCGTCCCTGCCCGCCGGTCAAGCGGGCAGGCCAGAGCAGCTTTTTACCCAGCAGAGCGATTAACGCCGGGGTCAGGGTTAATCCGGCCAGCAGAGTAATCACCACCCCGATAGCCAGAATATAGCCCGAGGTACGGTTCATGCCGAAACGTGAGATACCCAGGCAGAGCAATGCCACTACCACAGTTGCGGCGCTGGCCAATATCACCGGTCCGATGCGCCGCAGTGTCAGACTGCCGGCCGTCCGGATATCGTTCTTGAGGATTTCCTCCTTGAACCGGGAAACCATAAAAAGACAGTAATCGGTGCCGATGCCGAAAAGCGTAACCACCAGGTAGGCATCCACCAGGCTGGAAACACTGACGCCCGCACCGGCGATGAAGCCGGCCGCACCGCGTGCCACCAGGTAAGCCGCGCCGATGGTCAGCAGCGGCACCAGCATGGCTACCGGAGACCGGTAGATTAGTAAAAGCAGTACCACCACCAGCAGCACGGTCACCAGAGTGGCCTTGTTGATGGTCTGGTGAATCGAGGTGAGGGCATCGGCGGAGACCCCGGCATTGCCGGTGAGGTAGATTTCCGGCCCCGGCGGCAGCGTCGTAATAAAACTGCGGATATCTTCTACCGCCTGCCGGGCTTCGGTGCTGGCAGAAGCCACACTGAATGAAAGGTACATCAATTGAGTGGTGC
>DAOUFH010000112.1:0-4511 GCA_034429955.1 Dehalococcoidales bacterium | reverse complement strand
CCATAACAACATGCTGCTGGACCTGTGTTATGAAGAGGACTCTCAGGCTGAAGTCGATTTCAATGTAGTAATGACCGACCAGGGTTTATTTGTCGAGGTGCAGGGCACAGCTGAAAACAAGCCTTTCTCCCGCGATTCTCTGAACGGGCTGATCGGCCTGGCTGAAGAGGGCATCCAAAAACTCTTCGCAGTCCAGCAGAAGGCTCTTGCAGAATTATAGTATCGACAATTAGTGCTTTTAAGGAGCAGCAAGAGGGGACTGGTAAAGCAGGATAAATTCAAAAAGATCGCTGCAATACCAGTCCCCTTATTTCGTACTGCCCAATTGAGACTTTTTAATTCCCTGAAGGAACTCCCTCGGGAGCTCCTTCAGTTTTAGACAAGGTTTTTATTTAATACGAACAGGCGTCGAGGTCAGGCCTGCCAGAGTGCCGTCACTGTTCATATACAGCCAGTAACCATACCCGGGCTGCATCCAGCCATCGCCTTCGTCATCACTGATCTGCTGGCCTCTGATATAGCTCCAGCCGGATTGATTGCCGTTATAGGGGCTTAAGACCAGATCATAACGCGCTATGCCACTCTGCACATTTTCCAGTGTTATTAATGCTTCCGTGACTTTCAACGAACTCCAGTTGGCCAGTCCCACCAGATTCCAGCCTGCCCGTAGATCAACAGTCGGAGGTGAGGTCAACTCCGGATTGAATTCCAGTTCAATCTTTTTGCCTACACTCATCTTTATGAAGATTGCCTGACAGGGCTTAAGCTGATAATCAGCATCCACCAATTCCCAGATATCTGTCAGTGAATTATAAGCATAGGCCAAATCGTAATCTGTTATGTCAAGTATATCCCCCAGGGTATTATGTCCTTCCGCCAGGCTGGCCGGAGTGGATAAGGTGTTCCAGCCGGAGACTAATTCCAGCTTGAAGGGCAATTGAATCGGGCCTGTCATCGTACAGTTGAATGAAACCACCGGATACTGGTAAAGGGTATTTTTGTCATTCCAGACTGCATAGGGATAGTAAGTGCCTGCCTCATCCCAGGCGAAAGTCAGTTCTCCGTCAGCGCCCGTTGTTCCGGCCCCGACAGAACTCGCTACGGGATTGCCATAATCATCGGTAGTACTGCTGATATATATATCGGCATCCGCAACTGTTGAAACAATACCATCCCCGTCGCTATAGCTGACTGTAGCTGTGATATCGTCACCGGGAACTGTCTGAGTTTTATCCAGCGACAGAGAAAGGCTGTAACGACCCAGTGTATAGTTGACCCAGTGGATTGAATCTCCCTCACTTAGCTGATACTGTGCAGCTCCATAAGCCGGAGAAGAGCCGTTGACATAGTACATCCAGCTATTCTCATCACTGCTCTCTGTGCCTATCTGGTATACATAGATTCCGTAGGAAGACTCTTGCAGCTCTATGTCGATATCATTTTCCTGGCAGTAGCACACCAGCGCTCCCAGCGCCGTCTGGTTTTCCAGTGTGAAAGTGTCTTCGGTTACTTCTCCGACCGGGATGGTATAATCGCTAACTTCGAAAATGTCTCCTGCATTTCCGCTGGTTCTCAAGTCAACTTCAATGGGTGTTACCGGGGCTACGTCTGTCATGTCGTATAAAGTATTTTCTCCATCAATATAGCGGTTATAGGCCACCAGTGCATAGGCGGCCTGCTCTGTTGCCATATTATTAAGGTTGGTTGAAGTTTCTCCGAAATATCCGTTTTCCTCATCATAATAGGTGAATAGAGCACTGACCACGTTAAGTCCGCTCTCTGTTGTCCAGTCGGTAGCGGTTGGATCAATTCCCAGGCTGGAAAGCGCCGTTAATACCTGCGCTATACTGCAGGTGCTTACAGTTGAGCTGTAACCCGTAAAACCGCCGGTTTCTTCATCCTGTAATTCCTGTAAAACCGTCAATCCTTTATCAACAACTACTTTAACCTGATTTTGACTGTAATAGGGCGCCAGGGCCTGAATTGCCATAGCCGTAACATCTACATCCGCACTATCGCCCAATAATGCCCAACCGCCTGTTGATAGTGCCTGATCAACCAGTGCATCAACATACTCTTGTCTGTCACCGGCGTATATGTTGGCGTCAAGTGCAATCAAGGCAAAGGTCATTTGGTTGATCATCATATCATCTTTATAGGTCGCAAATGCCTCCGTCAAGTCAGAACCTTTATAATCTGAAGCATCCAGTCCCAGCGCAGTAACTGCTAATGTAAAGCGTTCATACTCTGTCACAGCTAGAGTGCCGCCGCCAGCCAGTCTGTTATCCAGATTGGACAGATAGGTTTGGGCCCATTCATCCTCGACAGTCAGCGCTGCTCCCCTGGCCTCAGCCAATACCGCCCATTCACCACCCACACTGGCCGTTGTCGGGTTGGCAACATTGGCTTTGATATAAGCCAGTACCTTATCCTGAGCTTCATCGGCATTGTATGAATCCAGCAGCTCTGTTCTCAGTTCAGATATTTTTGATTCACTGTTTTCCAGTTTTGTCAGCAGTTCCGCATCAAAATCAGCCTGCTCTGACTGCAACAAAGCATCCAAGGCCGCTCTGGCAGCCTGGATTGCCTGATAGTCATCAGGGTAGGCCAGTTCTTCCAGCGCGGGTAGATCAGTAATAAGCTCTTGAACATCACTGACTGCCCCGGCTTTCAAACTCTCGAACTCCGCAATAGCCGCATCCAAATCAGCCTTTTTCGTAACAAAGCCTTTCATACGTTCAGAGCCTTCATCATAGGCTGACTTTGCCGCGTTGATCTTATCAAGCGATTCCTGTGTGTATTCTACAGTACCGATACTATCAATCTGTATATCCAGTAATTTAGCGTTACGTTCATCTTCATCTTCGATGAGATATATCTCGGCAGCGGTCAAATCGCCATAGTTAAATACGGCTGATTTGCTGCCGGATTCTAAAGCGTCGTAGTCCTGGCGGGCGGCCTGTATGGCTGCTCTGGCTTCTTCTGAACCATCCAATGTCAGTGCCGCTATCTGTCTGATTACATCACGCGTTACCTGTGTTGCGTCCGCCAGCAAAAAGTCCAGATAGGCCAGTCTTAAAGCCTTCCAGGCTGCAATTTTGGGTATATCTTCTTCGTTATTGGGATCAAGAATATAGTTTCTATTATTAAGCATCGCAAACATTCCGCTGCCTGAAGTGGTTACTATGGGCTTATATTGATTGTTCAAGGCATTCACAAACGCTGCATTTTCCAACAATTCTTCATCGGAATAACGTTCTCTCAAAAGAGCCAGATCCCATTGCATTGAGCCGATGGAGCCGGGTGTGACTTTGACGGGTTCACCTTCAGTATAGGAATATAAAGTATAATTACCGGCTGGATCTATCAGTCCGTCCCAAACAGACTGTACCGTAATACCATTGGCAAAACCCACCGGACCAGCAGCACTCCAGATGGCATAGGTTCCCTGTACCGGACCACCGATGTGAATGATACCGATTCTGGGACCGGTCCAATCCTCGGGGATAGGAATCGAAGCCCAGGCACCGCCCTGGGTCATACCCCTCCACCAGTTGCCGGGGTTGACATGTTCACTGGCCGCTGCTCTGGCAGCCAGAATATTGACGTTAGTAGGCACGGTCACAATTACCAGAGAACCATTGATAACTTCACCTACTTTAACGCCCTGGTGGAAGATGTTGTTAGTGGCATCTTCCATGTGTTGCAGGCAAGTATTCATGACCTGGGTAATTTCAGCGACGCTAGTTGCATCTACCACTGCGTCCAGTCCGTCCCTGAATTCACGGTTCATCATCAGATATTCAGAGCTGTAGTAGTAGATCGGACTATCCTGAGCCATCTCAGTTTTATATTGTTCAAATTTCGTAAGAATTTGCGAGGTTGCAACTGCCCGTGCATCCAGCAGTCCGGTATCAATCATTGCCACTGCCAGCGGCAGTGTGATTACGGCAGGCTCGGCATTCCCAACCCAATATTTAATCGTTACATTTTCTGTATAAGGCATGGCATAAATGGGGAAATAGATAGTAGCTATACCTGCAGCGCCTCTGATAAAGGATAGCGATTCTGTAGCAAAAAGGGGCGTTCCGGCCGCTTCATTGCCTGCGTATAACTCAGCATAAAAGTCAGTGACCGGCTGATTGAATTCAAAGTTGTACCAGAGCACCGCTGCATCATAAGCCGCAACCTGCCCGCTTTCCGCCTCTACGTCATAAGCAGCTGTAGAGGAAAATACATATCTCTCAGGAGGAGTTGCTTCACCCAATCGGCCCGGCCACTCAGGCGCCAAATTTTCTATATAGAATTTGCCGCCAGCACTATTGGTTACGTCTCCTCCGGTATCTGAATTGGTACGCATCCCGGGATAGTAGTCATCATCTGCCAATACATAGATACCCATTTTGTCATCCAGTACAGTCATCTCTAACGGTTTGCGAGTATATACCGCACGGTATTCAATATCATCTTCAGTGGAAATCATGTATAATTTCTGACCAACTGAGGCTTCA
>DAOUFH010000111.1:0-2021 GCA_034429955.1 Dehalococcoidales bacterium | reverse complement strand
ACCGCTGGATGCGGAGGAGATATTTAAACAATACAGCGAATACGCGCGCCGGCTGGCGCCCCATATCCAGGAGACCACCGCCATCATCGATAAAGCCGTCAAAGCGGGCGAGTTGATCCTGCTGGAAGGCGCCCAGGGCGTTTTACTGGATACCGATTTCGGCACTTATCCCTATGCCACTTCTTCCTCACCGCTGGCCGGAGGCGCCTGTGTGGGAGCGGGTATCAGCCCGCGCTACATCAAGAGCATCATGGCCGTTTTCAAGGCCTATACCACCCGCGTAGGCAGCGGTCCTATGCCTACCGAGTTAAAGGATGAGACGGGTGATAAAATTCGCTGCATCGCTCACGAGTTCGGGACGACTACCGGACGAGCCCGTCGCTGCGGCTGGTTCGACGGTGTGGCGGCGGCATTTTCCAGCCGTTTGAACGGTTTTACCGGCATAGCCCTGACCCGTCTGGATGTACTGGACGAGTTTGCGCAAATCAAGATCTGCACTGCTTATGAACTGAACGGTCAGACTGTCAGCGAATTTCCGGCCGCTGTGGCCGACCTGGAGAAATGCCGGCCGGTCTATGAGACCCTGGACGGCTGGCAGCAGCCCACCAGCAATATTCGTGAATATGACAGTCTGCCTCTCAACGCCAGGAAATATATCCAGAGGCTGGAGGAACTGTGTGATTGCCCGGTCAGAGTGGTCTCGGTCGGTCCCCGCCGCGAACAGACCATCGTGCGGTCGGAGTTGATTTAGTAATTAGCCGTCAGCATTCAGCCTTTTCTCACATGCACCAGCCGGTGTATCACAGTGATAGTGCTGAATAATGAGATAAGGCCCACTGCGCCCACCAGGAAATAGTTGTTCAGAGGGCAGAGCAGCAGTCCCAGTCCCAGCACGATCACCCGTTCGGGACGGGTGGAGATGCCCACCTGACATTCCAGTCCGGCGGCTTCAGCGCGGGAGCGTACATAGCTGACCATGAAGGAAGCCAGCAGGGCATACGCGGTCAGAATGATGATCCAGGGCTGGAATGCGGCGGTACGGTAAATAAAGAAGCCTATGACGCCCAGCAGCATAGCCCCTTCCGAAATGCGGTCCAGGCTGGAATCCAGAATGCCGCCGAATTTGCTGACACGGTTGGTAGCTCTGGCCAGGGCGCCGTCCACAAAGTCAAAGCAGCCTGAAAAGAGCATCACCAGGCCGGCCGCTAAGGGATAACCCAGATAGACCAGCACAGCCGCAGCGATCACCACCAGGAAACCAGCCACAGTGACCATATTGGGAGTAACGCCTGTTTTAGCCAGGGCGGCAATCAAAGGAGCAGCCACCCGGGCAGCCAGAGCCTTACGCAGCTTTTGAAGTTTGGGCATATCGCTGGAATTTGTTTGATTAGCTATGGCGGGCCTCCTTATTCTCATATCTCCCACTCAAAATCATTGCCTTTAGAAAAGGAGAGTTGGAGCGGGATTTGGCTGACCGGCAGCTAAAATCCACCTTGTCTTTCCCCTTGATCAAAGGTGGGAGGATTATTCTTGCAGTATCTGGATGCAAGCCTCAGTTTTTAGACACCGGCGGCAGGTTGACAGAGCCGGACTGTTTGTTTTCAATCGTCTTTTGATAGAATTCCAGAATTTTAACGGCAATTTGTTCCCAGCCGTAATTGGCGGCTTTGGCCAGTCCTTTTTGCCCCATCTCGGCGGCCAACTTCTTATCGGTAATCAGGCGTGTGAGAGCCCGGGCCAGAGGCACTTCCTGCCTGGGCGGTACTAAAATACCCTCCGCTCCGTCAGCCAGCACGCTGGCGTAACCGGAGATATTGGAAGCGACCACCGGTTTACCGCTGGCCATCGCCTCCAGCAGTACTATGCCGAAACTTTCATGTCCGGTCGCCGGAGCGCAATAAATATCGGCGGTGGAATAATAACGCGGTTTTTCAGTATCGCTGACCTTACGGCCGTCCACGAAGACCACATCCTCCAGTTTGGCATCCGCCACTTGATCTTCATATTTTTTACGCGAGCGG
>DAOUFH010000110.1:0-8937 GCA_034429955.1 Dehalococcoidales bacterium | reverse complement strand
ACCAGCACGATGAGCGTGCCGGTAGTCTGGGAAATAACATTACTGAAAGCTGCGCCGGAGACTCCCAGTTTGGGAAAGAACCAGAGACCCAGTACCAGGAAGGGGCAGAGAGTGATATGGATGACGCGGATGAGCAGTTCTATTTTCATGGGGTTGAGAGTATCGCCGGAGGACTGCATCGAATAGAGGCCGAAAAGAAAAAGTTCCATACCTACCCAGCCGCCAAACATAACGCGCATGAAGGCAGTGCCTTCGGCTATCACTGCATCACTGACCGCGAAAAGCGACATCAGGTTGGGTGCGAAAAAAAAGCCTATCAGAGTAACCAGCAGACCCCAGATAAAGCCGATTAAATAAGCCTGCCCGGCGACTTTTTCAGCAGCGTTCCTGTCACCGGCGCCGATGTTGCGGGCGATCAGGGCTTTGATGCCGGCTATCAGGCCGAGGTCGGCTGAAGCCACCAGCATTACGATAATCTGGGCGATGCCTACTCCGGCCACAGAGGTAGCACCCAGACGGCCTATCCAGATCATGTCAACCACCTGGCTGAGCACAAAAAGGCATTCCATGACTATCATAGGCCATGAGAGCGAGAGCAGGTTCTTAAAAATGGGACCCTGAGTCCAATCTCTTTGAAACCGGCTGGTTGCGATAGGCTGGTTTTGAGTGTCAGACATTGCTTTGTATCGATTTTAACATACGTATAAGATTTAACCAATATTAATAATTTAGCTGATTTTATATGATAATCCGGTATTATTATTCTGAGGTCGCAACGCTAATAAAACCTGCGGCCGGGCCCGGGTTAAAGGAGATGGAACTGCAAGATGCCATCGATCAGGCAGTCTGCTTACTGGAGGCCGGTTTGATAAGTAACTTCCGGTCATTAAATAAAAATTGTATTTTATTGGATTTATATATAAGATGTTGATAAGTATTGATGTCAGCCAGAGTGAGGAGAAGTAAATTATGTATTGCCGAAACTGCGGAAAAGAAGTAACTGCAAACAGCCAGTATTGTATGAATTGCGGGGCGCGTCCTCTGGCCGGAAACTCCTATTGTCCGGCCTGTGCTGCTCAGACCACGCCTCTTTCTGAAATCTGCACCAAATGCGGCAGCCATCTGAACGCCAGCGCTGGCGATGACCGACCGGTCAATGCCAAAAGTAAGGTCGCTTCGATCTTGCTGGCAGTCTTTTTAGGTTTCTGGACCTGGCTTTACACCTATAAACTGGACGGCTGGAAGTTCTGGGTCGGCCTGGGTGCCAATGTGGTCCTGGTAATCTTAACGTATGTGATTTTGTTCGCCGTCTTTGGCGGATGGATGGGGATGGGCAATTATTATAACTATGGCGATGAAGAAATTGTCGGCCGGGTTATGCTGTGGGTCGGTTATATCGCCATAGCCAGCATCGTCAGCTTCGGTCTGTGGCTGTGGGCGGTTATCGATGCCGCCATCAAGAAGGATGTCTGGTACAACAACTATCCCAATGGGAAATAACTAGAGCTATCAGCCGTCAGTTTTGGGAAAAGGAGTAATCAATACTGCCAATAAGTACCAAGACTACAAATACTACCAATAGCACAATGGGGAACCGGGGTGAATCAAGATCCTCTCCCTATAGAAAAGGGAGAGTTAGAGAGGGATTTTGATAAGCGTCGAGTGTCTGAAAGCCGTCGGTTATGGCGAGAGGGCCAAATCCCTTCTGTATCTTCCCTTTGCTAAAGGGAAAGGCAAGAGAGGGAGTGATAGGCAGTTATAGTGATAAGTTAGCCGTCAGCCGTCAGATATCAGTTTCGAGGAGAGGAGATTCACTAATCCGGTTGACAGCTATCAGTCAGGTGATAAGGGGCTAAGCCTTATCGGTCTAACAGCTAAAAATCTAAAAGCTCTGGGTCTACCTCTAGCAGCTAACAATAATGAACAGCCCTCATTTTGGCGTTGATGAGGGCTGTTCAAGCCGGAACGGACCGGTCGGTCCTGTGAGATGTTTAAATAAATCAATTCGGTTTACGATGGATTAGGTTACTGCGGGATATCAATCCGGCCTATATGCTAACAGAGGATTTAAGCACCGGGAAGAAAAAGGGAGAGTAATTCTGGTAACTACCCTCCCTTCAGAAAACCTGCTCAATCTCAACTCACTCGCGATATATGATACCGCACAAAGTCAAACTAACTGACTTCACTTTTTTCTTTCACGAGCCGAGTTTGAGTTCCTCTTGCCCTGCTTTTACACAGGGCGTCATAAAGGAAACAGCCATACTCCAAAAAATTTACTTACCCTCATTCAGCACCTCCCATACCCGTCCAGATGCTGACGGGTTCACTCACCTATATGTATATCATATAGGTTAATCGTGTTTTTGTCAAGTGCGGCTGGGATTAAAAGGATTATTGTGGTGCAATCACTGAGCGCACCGGCCGGTTAACGGGAAAAAGACTAAAACTGTTATACTGTTGGATAGCTGAAGCAACGCTACAACAGGAGTGCAGAAGTGCCGGATGAAGTCCCCTATGAACTGCTGATCTTGTGGGATGAAGCCCGCAATGCCATTCGAGATAACAACAAAGATAAAGCAGTTGAAATTTATAAATACATTTTGCTGATGTATGCCGAAGACCCGTCAGCCTGCGAGTACGCTCATGCCTATCTGAGCGATTTACTGCTGATCATGCGCAAACTGCCGGAAGCCAAAGAGCATATCAAAAAAGCCATTGCCTGTAACTCCCGAAAACCGGAGTACCACTACATCCTGGGTTTTATTTATTTAACCGAAAGCCGCTGGAAACCGGCTGTCAAGCAGTTCAAAGCAGCGCTCAAAGAAGCGCCTGAAAATGCCGAGTACCTGCGAGGTCTGGGCTGGTCCACCTTCAATACCGGTGAACGGCAGGAAGGGCTTTTGATATTAAATAAAGCTCTGCGTATCGACCCGGATAACATCAATATCCTGATCGACCTGGCCTTCTGTTATATGGGTATGGCCGATTTCAACAAAGCCCGCAAGTACATCCGCATGGCCAAAAAGCTGGACCCGGAAAATGCCCTGGTCAGAGGTTCGGCCTGGTTGATCGATTATGCCTCCCACCAGGCCCACATGGAAACACCCGAAGAAGAATCAACGGATTAAATAAAAGCTCAATCCAGGCGGCGGATATCCGGACGTGCGGCCATCGATAGCATAGTCGATATCAGCAGGATGGTGGCCAGGCCGCCCACCACATATTGCACCGGAACATACTCAGCCGTTATACCGGCGATAAAAGTCATGATGCTCATAACCCCGAACTGCATCATCATCAGGCTCATCACCCGGCCCATATAAGCCGGTTCGGTATAGGATTGCAGCAGGGCGCCGCCCAATGTGCCGCGCATGGTCTGTCCCAGACCTATGAAGACCACGGTGACCAGGGAAAGAATCCAGGCACTGGAGAAAGCGAAGGCCAGCAGCCCCAGTCCCAGCACAATGCCTCCTGAGAGCAGGAAGATGCCCCGTCTGCGGTTGGGTAGGGAGGCCAGAGCCAGCGAGGCAACCAGTGCGCCCACCCCGGAGACGCTCAACAGCAGTCCCAAACCGGTGGCGCCCACTTTCAGGATATCTTCGGTATAGATAGGCAAAAGCTGCTGGAAGGGCATTGAGAAGACCACTGCCAGGGTGGTGAAACCCAGCACGAACATTATAGTCCTGTCGCGGCGAATGTAGCTGAAACCATCCCGGATATCGCCCAGGATACTGGTCCGGGTGGTCTTGACCGGACTGGTATTTTTAACAAATCCGATCATGATAGAACCGTAGAGGGTCAGTCCGGTCATGGCGAAATAAGTTGAAGCGAAATCGAAGGCATCTATCATGAAGCCGGCGACAGCCGGACCGAGCAGTATCAGAGTATTCATACCCAGCATATTGAGGGCCACTGCGTTCATGGTCTGTTCGCGGCTGACCAATTCGGGAATAATGGCCTGGCGGGCCGGCATCATAACCCCGAAAATGCAGCCCATCAGGAAGGAAGACCCCACCAGCAGCCAGGCGGACCATTCATGTTCCTCACTCATAAAACCGGTGACCAGAGCAATAGCTATCGCCAGAGATACCATAGAAGAAGCCATCATGCCGAACATCAATAGCCGCTTTTTCTGTACCCGGTCGGCGAAAGCTCCGCCGAAGAGGGAGGTGATAAGCATGGGAAAGGCATTGGCCAGCGAGACTGTTCCCAGCATGGCTGACGAGCCGGTGAGCCGGTAGATCAGGAGTGAATTGACCACCATACTCATGCTCATGGAAGCGAACTGTCCCAGCACGCCCAGGAAATAGGTACGGTAGCCGGGATTATGCAACGAACTGAGGGTACGCGAACTCAAGATCACAGCCAGATTTTTGGCCATAGTTAGACCTATCCTTCATTTCCGGTAAGGGAAAACTTAAAAAAGCTATTTCGGGGAATTCAGTTAAGCTGTTTTAAACAGTTAATTGGATAATAGCCACTTTTCAGTCTATACCTTATCCGCTATAAATACAAAGCAGGCGGGAGCGGGGCCGGTTTTAAGAGCAGGAGTGTGATTACCGCTAGCTGGGAACCGGCGGTATTCTTGATTTATCCCGATTCAGCACTTAAGCTAGTATTTAAGCATAGTTAAAGAAGAATACGGAGGCAGATTATGAATGAAATTATGCAGATAATAAAAAAACGCAAAAGCATCAGGGCTTATCAGGACAAAGCTCTGCCGGCGGCGGTCACGGCCGAGTTGTTGGAGGCAGCCTGCAACGCACCTACGGCACGTAATCTGCAGCAGCTGGAGTTTAAAGTGATCACCAGTCAGTCGCTTGCGCAAAGGCTCTCCGACGGTATTGTGGCGGAAGTCCAAAAGGAGATGGCCGCGGCACCCAATCCTCCTCCTTCAGGTACCAAACCGCACTTCTTTTATAAAGCCCCGCTGGTGATAATTGTGACAGGCCCTAAAGACAGCGGGTGGACGGATGCCGATGCCGCTTTAGCGATACAGAACGTGATGCTCTATGCCTGCTCGATCGGGTTGGGCTCCTGTTTCATAGGCATGGCCAGGCTGCTGAACAACAATCCCGCCTTGCTGAAAGAGCTGCATATCTCTGCGGACCGGCGCATTGCGGCTGCGGCGGTAGTGGGCTATGCGGCGGAGGACCCTGCTCCCAAAGAGAAATTCCTGAAGATGGAGGAGTTTAAGTAGGGGGATAGGTGGGTTTACAGCTGTCAGCCATCAGTTTTGAGAGAAGGATTATTTGTAGGGTCGGGTTTATAACCCGACCGCCCGGTCGAATAAGCGGCGGGGTAGAGGGACTGTAAACCAGTATTACATAAATCCTGAATCATTAAGCAAAGGTGACGGGCTGGGCAGGGACAGTTCCTGACCCTGAATACCTGAGGACTAAAGACGAAGGAATAACGGGCGGATTTTAAAATCCGCCCGTTTGATCCGTTCAACTTATTTGGAGTTATCTTCGGCAATCGTGCCGGCAACCGGCAGTTTCCATTTTTCGTTTCTATAGGCCCTGTACATCAAAATAATCCACAGGATAAAGGCCGCAACTCCCAGTATGCCCGCAAGAATATCTCCGACTACAGGAATGTAGCTGAGCAGAATCGTGACGATGGTATAGGCGCCAAAGACCACTATCGATTGTATGGCATGAAATTTAACAAACTTGTCTTCTTTTTCGATAATGAGGAAGATGATGCCGGTGATCCAGCCGAGTAGATAACAGAGCAAACCGGCGATGTTGGGTTGCAGTCCCGTGCCTCTGGTAGATTGGTTTTCTGGTGCCATAACTTCTCCTTTATATTAAAATTTGATATCTTGATATACGGGCTGCTGTCGCTTGGTGATAGATTATGATTGTCCTCCGGCGGGATCCGGAACTGACTACTTTTAACTTAAGGCTGACAGCTGCCGGCTGTCTATATATTCAGTATAGTAATAATTTGGGAAATTTTTAGAGAACGGGAGAGAGAAATTGAGCAATCTGAAAATGGAATTGGAATACGTCTGGCAGCCGGCTTACCTGCGTGAAAAGGTGGAATACCTCTTCCCGTTGGACATCAGCCCTTATATGCGCAACAGGTATAAAGGCCCGGCGGTCTTTCGCTGGGAGGTCTTTCAGAAAGAACCCGGTGATAAGAAGCTGGTCTATGTGGGAGAGGCCCAGGAGCTTTGTCCGAAGCGGTTGTACGGCTATTTGAATCCCGGTCCCACCCAGCAGTCCAACCGGAAAGTCAACACCGATTTCAGGAACTATCTTAAGGAGAAGCTCAATATCCGCCTGGATGTGCTGGACCTGCGGGAGCTGAATATTCCCGGCCTCACCGCCGGTCCCAATTCTCTCCAGGATAAATATATCCGCCGTTTACTGGTCAATGCCCTGATACTGGAACACCGGCAACAGGGTTACAACGTAATCGACCTGTAGTATGCTCAGGCGGCCGCAGCCAGGGCTTCTTTCAGGTCGATGGAACGGGTATACAGAGCCTGGCCGATGATGGCGCCTTCCACGCCGGTCTCTTTCAGTTTCTTGAGGTTTTCCAGATTGGAGATGCCTCCGGCGCAGATAACCGGCCGGCCGGTGGCCTTCATCATTTCAGTCAGAGCGGCATAATTGGGACCGCTGAGCGTACCGTCGCGTTTGATATCGGTATAGATAAAGCGGCGTACTCCCAGTTCTGTCATGGCTTTGCCCAGTTCGATCGCTTTCACCGAGGTGCCTTGCAGCCAGCCGCGGGTAGCCACAATGCCGTCGCGGGCATCGATGCTGACGATCACAGCCTCGGGATAGGCAGCGCAGGCCGCTTTGACCAGGTCGGGCTGTTCGACCGCTATGGTGCCCAGGATGACGCGCTGTACTCCGGCTGTGATGACCTGACGGATAGACTCCAGGCTGCGCAGGCCGCCGCCCAATTGGACGGGCACTTTTACCCGGGCGGCGATGGAACTGACCATTGCGAAATTGACCACACTGCCGGCAGCAGCGCCGTCAAGGTCGACTATATGGATGCGCCGGGCTCCGGCGGCTTCCCATCCGGCCGCCACCTCCACGGGATTATCAAAAAAGACCGTTTCCTTGCTGTAATCGCCCTGGAACAGCCGCACGCATTTGCCGTTGCGTAAATCGATCGCCGGAATAATCTCCATCTTACATCCTTTAAATCAAGTTGAGGCCTGTCGGGAATAACCCCTCAGCCTGAAGCTATTATAACATTGTGGGCAGACCCCTACACAACCGTTTTGCAGGGGTGGCCCCGGTAGCCGCCCGCCAGCGGCTGTACTGAAAGCTACTTTCCTTGAAAGCAGCCTGTCTGAGGATGTATACTGCCCTCATGTCTAAATTATTACTGGCGACCAATAACAGCGGCAAAGTCCGGGAATTCCGGGCCTTACTGCAGGAAAGCGCTTTTGAACTGGTGACGCCCTCTGAGGTGGGCCTTAAACTGGAGGTCGAAGAGAGTGGCAGCAGCTACCGGGAGAATGCCGCTCTGAAGGCGCGGGCCTTCGCCGGGGCTGCCGGCCTTTTAACGCTGGCGGATGATTCCGGCCTGGAAGTGGATGCCCTTAACGGTGAGCCTGGCCTACGCTCGGCCCGCTATGCCGGGGCACAGGCCCAGGATATCAACAAGATCGATTTTCTGCTCTCTAAATTAAAGGGTGTCCCGCCGGAAAAGCGTACCGCCCGCTTTCGCTGCGTGATAGCCATAGCCGAGCCGCAGAGCGAACTGCATTTCTGTGAAGGCAGTTGCGCAGGTGTGATCACTCTCGAGCCGCGCGGAGCGCAGGGCTTCGGCTACGACCCGGTCTTTCTCTTTCCTGAATTGGGCAAGACCATGGCCGAACTGCCGGAAGAGGTTAAAAATCAGATATCGCACCGCGGCCGCGCTGCCCAGGAGGCACTTAAAATCTTACGCAAGCTTAAATAACTGACAGCCGTCAGTCTTAATCCTCTCCCTTTAGAAAAGGGAGAATTAAAGAGGGATTTTGATGACCAACGTCATCGCGAACATCGTTTACTCCTGAAGCTATCTTATAGAATAACTGACACTCGTCAGCGGTCAGTTTTGGGAAGGTGTCAGTCTCAAATCCTCTCCCTTTAGAAAAGGGAGAATTAAAGAGGGATTTTGATGACCGGCGTTATCGCGAACATCGTTTACTCCTGAAGCTATCTTATAGAATAGCTGTCAGCCGTCAATTAAGGGGTTCAGTTTATTTTGTATTAATTGTAATACTCGTGATATCGTATTTTTTGGCTTACTGAATCTATATCGTGTTATAATAATTTTATCAACTATCTTCCGAATAAAGGTAAACCGAATGACCATATTAGCAGATTCTTATCAAAGACCCATTAATTATATGCGGGTGGCGGTGACCGACCGCTGCAATTTCCGCTGTGTTTACTGCATGCCGGAGGAAGGCGTGCCCTGGATGCCGCACTCCGATGTTCTGAGCTTCGAGGAGCTGATTACCGTTATCCGGGCCGGAGCCGAAATGGGCATCAATCGCATCCGCATCACCGGCGGCGAACCGCTGGTGCGGCTGGGTATAGTCGATTTCGTCCGTATGGTGGCGGAGATTCCCGGCATGGAAGATATTTCGATGACCACCAACGGCATCTACCTGGGTAAATATGCGTCTGAATTAAAAGCCGCCGGCTTAACCCGGGTGAATATCAGCCTGGATACGCTGGACCCTGAAAAGTTCCGCCGGATCTGCCGTCCGGCCGACAAACACGGTGAGCTTGCCACTGTGCTGGAAAGCATCAAAATCGCCAATGAACTGGGGCTGAAGCCGGTCAAGATCAACATGGTGGTCATGGCCGGGGTGAACGACGAAGAGATTATAAATTTTGCCAGTAAGAGCATAAATGACGAGTGGCATGTCCGCTTTATTGAGTTGATGCCCTATTCCGGCCAGGATAG
>DAOUFH010000109.1:0-11717 GCA_034429955.1 Dehalococcoidales bacterium | reverse complement strand
GTTGACCGGTTCGGCCACAGCAGCCGCGGCATCGACCAAACCATAGCCGTATTCACGATCCCAGCCTGTGGTACCCAGGTCATGTGCGCTATTCCGGAGTATCGCGCGGGCTTCATCATTAAGATTGCCGTTTTGGTTATTATCAGAAAGGCCGGAAGCCATTACCAGCGCAGCTACGCCAGCGGCATGCGGACAGGCCATGGAAGTTCCGTTCATTTCGGTATAGGTATTATGGCGGTAGGTTGAATAAACCGCTACGCCGGGGGCGGCGAGTTCCAGTGAAGCGCCGGTACTGGAGAAATTCGCCCGTGACAGATTGCTATCCACGGCTCCCACGGCTATGACTGAATCATACCTGGCGGGGTATATCTCACATTCATTAGTAGAACCGGCCCGGCCGGAATTACCGGCGGCCGCCAGGATCAGTATACCGGCATTATAGGCATTGTCACAGATGGTTTTAAGAGCTGTAGAACCCACGCTCGATCCCAGGCTCAAATTGATGACGTCCATATCGTTATCAATCGCCCACTGTATCCCGCTGATAACACTGCTCCAGGTACCGCTGCCGGAGCTACTCAACACTTTTACCGCAAAGAGACTGGCCTGCGGAGCTACTCCCAGAACTCCGAAGGTATTATTTTGCGCAGCGATGATGCCGGCTACATGGGTACCGTGCCCGTTATCGTCATTGCCGGTGTTCGTTCCTCTCACATAAGTGACATCTCCGGCCACCGCAAGGTCCGGATGAGTAAGATCGATGCCCGTATCGATGACCGCGACCTTGATCCCGGCGCCCTGGTTATAAGATTGGGTCTGTACAGCGTTAACAGCGCTGATTCCCCAGGGAATGGTCTGTTCAAGGACGGCTACTTCGCTATCATACTCTACGTATTGAACGCCATGTAAAGTTCTTATTCTATTCAAATAGTAGCTGGGCACTTCGGCTGAAATGGCTGATACTCTGTGGTAACGGCAGGATACCCTGCCACCGAAAAAACGTATCTTGGCTTCGTCAACCAGGCCCGCAGGCTTATTGAATCCGATAATCACTTTAACCATATCA
The DNA here is from genome assembly GCA_034429955.1 of Dehalococcoidales bacterium. Taxonomy (GTDB): domain Bacteria; phylum Chloroflexota; class Dehalococcoidia; order Dehalococcoidales; family UBA3254; genus DATIKD01. The sequence continues at coordinate 10,651 of DAOUFH010000109.1, read as the reverse complement.
CTCTCAGCCGACAGGCTGTTAGAGTTGCCCAAAAACAAAGTGAGCGCCAGCAGAATGGCAAATCCGAATCCTGAAAATTTTTTCACTTTTTCCTCCGATGAAGTAAAAAGGGATCGAGAAATTCTAAAATTCGGGTGAAAGTGCAGGACCTTTTCATTTTGTTATATCAATTCCATAATTTGCAATGTTAGTATAAATAAGGATAAATTATTATGTTGAATTATTAGTACTAAAGTAGTAGAATTAATGACATCTTATCGGTATGTCGATTACGACTGAAATAAATTAAACACTATCCGATCTCCAATAATTATACCGGTATACAGATATCCCAGGCGATGTTTTCGAGGAATGTGGTATAAGTAAAAACTGTTTATTTTACAGTATACATTACCAGAATAAAAAACAAAAAGTAAGCAAAAGGAGGTGCAACCAGGATAAATATATAATTATCTATCCGATTGTTCCTGTCCTCTTCCATCTACACGATCTGATATCATCGATGAAAAGCCTCAATTCCGTATTTGCGTCATGCTAACAGACTTCTTATATTAACCTGTCCCGACTTTGTCGGTAAAAATCCTTAAATACGCGTACAGAGAAGTTGGTCTGAATAACAGAACGTACTAGCATTTTCCAAAGCGCTTGAATTGTATTTCTCAAGAATATTAAGGAGGCACCTTGTGAAAAAGGGATTGAGTATCTTGCTTTTGCTGGCGCTATTGGCTTTAAGCCTGTCGTATGCTGTGCCTGCCGCGGCAGAAGCGACCTTAACAGATGTAAGTATCGCAGCGGACAATTATACTGCCGGCGGGACCGGCCTATATACCATTACATTTACACCTACAAAAACCACAGCTATCAAAACAGTCTCTTTACTTTTTCCGGCGGGATTCAATGTAGCCGGAATCGCGGGAAATTCAACAATCTCGCTACCTCTGGGGGTATGGGGAATCAACGGACAGACCATAACTTATACCGTCAATAGTCCGGTAGAGCAAACACTGGCAGAAATAACTATAACTTTAAATTCAATCATCAATAATCAGACTTCGGGAGAATATACGGTTGATGTGACCACCGGAGACGCGAGTTCAGCAATGATTGATGCAGGCACGTCGCCGGCTTTTGATATTGTGCCGGCAGGTTTCAACGCTGACAGCTCGAGCCTTGAAGTAGATAAGACCGAAGTACGCGTAGGAGAGACTGTCAATGTGACAGTCACCCCGAAGGATGAATTCGGGAACCGGCTGGGAGCCGGGCAGACAGTAGTGGTCAAGCTGGATGATAACGCCGCTGATATCAAAGGTCCTATAGAGGTTACAGACGCAGGAGACGGCACCTATACGGCGGCAGTTACGATATCTACCGTAACAATAATGACCGAAAACTACGATCAATCTCTGGTGCCTGCGCCGAATATTATCAGTGCGACAGTGGGTGGAACAGCAGTAACGCAGACCCGGCAGATCATGGCCACGGCCGGCATTTTCATCATAGTAGGTGAGGGTGAGGAATATCCTTATGATTCAATCCAGCAGGCTATAGATGACGCCCAGGAAGGTGATGTCGTCCAGGTACATGCGGGAGTTTATGAGGAATTCATCACCATTGACAAATCCATAACGGTTGAAGCTGTTTTACAGGAAGGTGAAGAAGCCGTAATTAAACCGGTTGCCGGGATTGATACGCCGTTACAGGCCGTCAATATCACAGGCCGGAACGTAATATTCAGCGGTTTCAGCATAGTAATCAACCTGGATAATCCGGAGGTGCTGTGGCCGGATACCGGTATTGCCGTAAATCAGTTTATTGCGCCGGGGTTTGTAGAGACTGGTCCGGAAGTATATATAACCGGAAATAACATCACGATAGATTTTGTACCGGAAGCGCGCGGTATTGCCGCATATAACCGCGAAGGACTGGTATCAATCAATAACAATACTATTACGATCGGAGAACAGCCTGAAATAGCGATGCCCGAACAGCCAACCGAACCGGGCTATAATACCGATTGCGCCTACGGAATAGATATCGGATCCTGTAATACCGTAAAAGTCCAGGACAACCGGATCGATATTTATACCTACCTGCAATCGATAGCTGTCAGCGCGGTAGATTGTTTTGCGGTCCAGGCATATCATAATACCCTCAACGCAGAGGTCAGCGACGCCAACCGGATGCCTGCCAACGGCCCGGATACACTCGTTGCTTATGGCATCACCATCAGCGATGAAGTAGAGCCGGAACAGGCGGTCTATTCATGTCTGGACAAAGTCCAGATTACGGATAATACCCTCAATGTTAGGGCTTTCAGCTTGGGCGCGGGAATCAACACCACAGGTATCTCTGTCAGCCAGTTCAATCGAGCAGAGATCAACCATAACAATATCAGTGGGTATGCCGAGACCGAATATGCCGATATGGTCTATATAGACGGCATAGCAGTAAGCAATGGAGGATGGACCGGCATTTCAAATAATACCATACTGGTGGACGGGCAGAGCCCGAATTACTCGGAAGTTTGCGCGATATATCCACACGACTTAAATGGTTATCTATTTGTGGATAATAATACCATCGATCTCAGTTCTATCGCCCAATTGAGTGAAATGACTTTAGATTCGACGATAACAATAACGGAGAATTCCGACAGAAAACCAGTCAGCCAGGATAGCTCAATAGCGACAGACGATACTCTCCTGGCCGCGGCTCGTGGCTGGGGAATCTGCCTTTGGGGAGTAAATGGAGATATAGAAATTGATACCAACACTCTCAATATGCTCACCCAAACTACGGCGGGTGACGAAGATGACCTTGGATTCTTCTCATATCTGGCAGAAATAGCAGCCCTGCAGATAGAAAGATTAGAAGTGTATACCTATTCGGAAGGTATTACGGTAGAGGAATGTAACGGTACCGTCGCGGTCACAGGGAACAGAGTGGATATGCATAACTTCGGCCTGACGATAAATGTTAATGAAGCAAGCGAATTAGCCGCATATTGCCGATGTAATTCCGAAGCCTATGGTCTAGACCTCTGGTATGTTAACAGCCTGCCCCAATCCGAATCACATATCGATCAAGCTGTGATGGTTGAAAATAATGAAATCAGTGTCGCTGTCGAAGGAGTGGGTGCTGCCATAATCGAACAAATAGAAGCACAGGACACTTATGTAGACCCCTTTGATGCTGCCATGGAAGATATCGTCGAAGAAATAGCGGCAGCGGGGGTTGAGGCAATTTATCTCGAAATGCTCCTGTTAGATTTGGAAACGGAAATAACTGCCCAGGAAAAAGCTGATACAAAAGTGACTGCCAATGTTACGGCAGGAGGTATTATCGGCTTAAGGGCTCCCGACCTTCATATCAATGGCAACCTGGTTGAGGCAATGGCCAGAGCCATGGTATTATCCGGGACTGAAGATAATGTGGGAGGAGACAAACTTAAGGCCCGTGGAAATGGCAACTCCTGGTCTATAGGTATCGGTCTGGTCGATTGTCCTTCAGCCAGCGTGTCCAATAATACTGTCGATAATGAAGCTCTCGTTTTATCCGAAGTCTTTGTCTCCAATGAAGATACTGAGGAAGATAGTAAAGCGGTCAGTTCCAATGAAGGCATCTCCCTGGGTATATGCAATGCCTATTATGATGAGCCTGATGATCAGGCTGAAGCCACCCACTATACCCTGAATTCGTCTTTTATCGACAATTCTGTCCGTTCAACGGCTTCGGCCTTCTCAGCCGTGGGTGCTTTCAGTGAACTGGATGAAGCTAATGCGGTGGTAAAACTGCAAAGCATGACCCTGAGTGCGGGTATAGCTTCGAATGTTCCTGCGAGCGATATCATCAGCGGTAATAACGTTGAGGCCCGTTCCATAATTGGGCAATATAACGAAGCAGAGAGCATCAGCAGCAATGATCCCAGGGTAGCATCGTACCATGGAACTATCGCAACAGGCATCTATTCAAATAATAACGAAAGTGGTGTCATATCCAACAATGAATCCAACGCAATGGCAATGTCAGACTTGTTAATGTACGCGGAAAATAATGCCAATGAGGTTGACACAACAGACACGAGTTTACAAACCGGCGGCATTGATTTTGCGGCGGGACTGGTTACCTTAAGCGATTACCAGACCATCAGTGGAAATACCCTTAACGGCAATGCAGCGTCAGAGATAGAAGCCGATGTAACTGATGAGATCGATTTGAATAAAGCCGCCCTTGAAATGGAAATATACTGCCTGGGAGCAGGTCTGTTCCTTTTGGATAATGAGGGTGTCGAAGTTCAGCAGAACAATCTGACATCTGAAGCATCTTTAGTTACAAACACCACATTGGAAGGCACCTTTATCGAGTATGATATCGCTGAAAAATGCGTAAACGTCGATGTTCTGACGTACGAAGCTCAGGCTAATATCAACTACAACAACCTGGGCGGGCAGTATGAAGAAGAAGTAGACGCTGATCACGCAGACGAATCGGTCACCCTGTCGATCGGACTGGCGCCGGTATTCGGTGATATCAATGCTCAATATAACTATTGGGGAGATGTCACGGGCCCCAGCAGCTACATCGTTGAATTAGTAATTCTCAGATCTACGGAAGACCTGCCACAGATTGAAACCCCGCCCTCGGGTTTCGGCGCTTCACTGTTATGCCTAAGCGAGGGCTGGTTATTCGGTGCGGAATATGAATGGTGGTTAAGCCATCCCTTTGAAGACCTGTATAGCGATAATGTAGGATATTACGGGTTTGGAATAGCCTTGAATCGCGGCTGGAACACGCTGTCAGCGCCGATGGCCCTGGAGAACGAAATTCTAACCAACGCGGCCGGTACCGGAATAGCGGATATCAGCCAGCTGGATTTCGAGATAGCCTATTATTATGATCCGGTAAGCGGCTGGGAACAGGTAGTCAACGGGTATGTGCTGAATCCGCTCCACGGAATCTATATCAAGATGAACAGCCCCGGAACGCTCTTTATGGCCAGCAGTCCGGTCAATAAAGTACCGCAGCGCAGCCTGGCAAAAGGACAAAGCTGGTACCTGATAGGGCCGACCCCCTACGATTCTGATTTCCCCTATACCACACAAATGAGGCCGGAAGATGCCCTGGTCTCGATATTCTTCACGCCTGACGACCTGTTGGGACTAGACCAGATAGTCAGTCCGGCTATGTCGAATCAAGACGCCTGGTATCTAACGTTTTATTATGACAATCCAGGTTATAACATGCAGTGGGGCAGAGCATACTGGATATTCATGGAGAACGCGGATGTCTTGGCCGGCTTCATATTTACACCCTTGCCGATAGAAATGCCGATAAAAATGAGAAAAGACTAATCAGACTACCACAGGTATAAAAGCGGGGGATGAGGAAGATACAGGGTCCTTATCCCCCGGATGCCTGGGCTTATGGGGAAGGAAAAAGTATGAAAAACAATAAAGGAAGAATGATAAAGGCTTTACTGTTTGCCGCTGCGTTGCTGTGCCTTTTTATTCCGTCTCAATTCCTGGCGGCTGAAGGTATAGAACCTTTACCGCATGCTTTCTATGGTAGTCTGATGACAACCTCCGGAACGGCAGCACCCGCCGGTATGGTGGTTACCGCCAAGATCAATGGGGTGCTATGTAGTAATTCACTGACGACAACGACTGCGGGTCAGTACGGCGGTCCGGGAGGTGATCCCAAGCTGATCGTAAAAGGAGATTTCGCCGAGGGGACTCCAATCGATTTTTTCGTGAATAATACCCAGGCTACGCCCTCCGATTCCTCCTTGGCTGTTTTCCATAGTGGAGAAGTGACTATTTTGGGTTTGACTTTCACCTACAGCAGCGGTGGGGGAGGCGGAGTTATAGGGTCTCCAACACCTACTTCAATGCCTGTAACCATAGTTCTTAACGGACAAACCGTTACGTTCGAGGTCGATTCCAACGGCAAGGTGTTATCGGAGGTTACTGTGGTATCTCCGGGTGGCCGGGAGTCCATCATTATTCCAGCCGGTACTGTATTGCAGATGCCGGACGGTAGCGTACCTTCATCAATAAGCATGAACTATCAGGCCAACCCTCCCACTGCTCCATCTGGTTATAACATAATCGGGCAGGTCCTGGATATGCAACCCAGCGGAGTAACATTCACTCCTCCGATAACCATCCAGATTGACTATGATCCTAATAACTTAAACGGGGCTGATGAAGAACAGTTAACTGTGGCCTACTTCGATATCACTACTCAAACCTGGATAAACATTCCGAGTACAGTGGATACCGGGACAAATACAGTAACAGCACTTATCTCCCATTTTACGGATTACGCAGTACTGGGGAATGAAGTAACACAAATAACGACACCCACCGGAACGACAGCGGCAATTCCGGAAGCCAGTCCAACGGGTACGGTGCCAACCGGGGGAGCAGCCGAAATAGAGACAACGCCGGCGGTATCACCTACAACTACCTCTGTTCCGGAACCTGAACCGGAATCACGCTGGCCGTTAATCGTCGGAATTATAGCGGCGGTATTAATCTTGGGTGGCGTCGTAACTTTTGTGGTTACCAGAAGACGGAGAAAGACCTGACAATTATAGACTGAAAAGCCTTTAGAAAGTAACTCCGCGTATACGCGGAGTTACTTTTTGGCTGTATAGGCGTATTCCATTATTAAAATCGGGATTTAACCGGTGTATTTTAAAGGTATATGAATTCAGTCCGGCCGGTGTGGTGGTGGCGGCAGGCGTCAGCGTCACGGTAATTAAAAGACGCAAGTGAACAGCCAATTATTAACACTATCTTCGAGGCCCGGTAATTTGCCGGGCCTCTGTTGGTCTGTCCGGTCACTTGAAAGATATTGGTTCTTCTGGTATAGTTGGTTCAATTACATAGTGGTGGTTGGGCGCTTAGAAGCTTAATTGGAATGCAAGTCCGGTGTGATTCCGGCACAGTCCCGCCTGCTGTATAGTCAGAACGCCTGCCCGGCCGGTCGCTACTGCCTCCGCGGAGAAGGGGGTGGGATTTATTGTTTAGCCGATAATAAGTCCCCCTTGTTCTGTTGAGCAGGGGGGCTTTTTATTTTGGCCTGATTTAAGGATATAAAGTATGTTAGAAAATGCAAAGGTCTGCCCGATCTGCGGTCAGCCCAATAATTGCCGGCATGATGAATCTCTAGCAGCAGGGAATCGCTGCTGGTGCTCTGATATCAAGGTCAGTCCCCGTGTGCTTGCAATGGTGCCCCCCGAACAACTGGGCAAAGCCTGTATCTGTCAGGACTGTATTCACAAATATCAATAATTTTACGACTGCCTTGACCGGAGTACTGGTATAGAATGGAAGCAATCTTTATTATTTTACTGGCGTTGTTGCTCGATTTGCTGCTGGGCGATCCTCCCAATGCCCTGCATCCGGTGGCCTGGATGGGAAAGGTCATCACGCTGCTGCTGAAAGGCAGTCAGAAGAGTTCCCCGCGGGTGCAGCTGTTCTGGGGTATCATGGTGACGCTGCTGACCATGGCAATTTTCGTGATTCCCGTCTATTTTTTGCTGGACTGGCTCAAAGGCTGGAACATCATTGTCTTTGTGATTGCGGCGGCCCTGCTGTTTAAAATGACGTTCTCGATCAAAGGACTTTGCCAGGCCGCCCTGAAAATCAAAAAGCTGCTGATGGGCAATGATTTACAGCGGGCCCGTTTCGAAATGAGGGCGCTGGTCAGCCGCAACACTTCCCAGTTGACTCCCGGCCAGATGGTCTCGGCGGCGATTGAATCGGTAGGTGAAAGCTCCTGCGACAGTTTTTTCGCTCCACTTTTTTATTTTGTGTTTTTAGGGGTGCCGGGGGCGTTTGCCTACAGAGTTATCAATACCCTGGACGCCATGATAGGCTACCACGGGCAGTATGAATATATCGGTAAATTCGCGGCCCGGCTGGATACCGTGGTTAATTTTATTCCGGCGCGTCTGGCGGCCCTGGCGATTGTAGCTGCCAGCTGGCTGTGCCGGTCCCGTAGCTGGAAAGCCTGGAAAATAATGCGCCGGGATGCGGTGAAGACTGAAAGCCCCAATGCGGGCTGGACCATGAGCGCCATGTCCGGGGCTCTGGACGTGCAGCTGGAAAAGGTGGGTTATTATAAGCTGGGTGATGCTGAACACGCCCTGAATATCAGTCATATCGATAAATCGTTGAAAATCATGGTTACGGCCTGTATGCTGTGGTTCCTGTTGGTAATCGCGGGAGAAGTGGTCTATTATGTTGTCCGCTAAAGCTTATATACGTAAAATAGCGCTGTCCGAGCATGGGGGCTGCCGGTATGAAGAGCTGCGTCGGCTCGGTCTGGAAGAGGACAAGATCATCGATTTCAGTGTCTGTGTGAATCCTTTCAAGCTGCCCGCCGGTTTAAAGCAGGCTATAGCCGCCGCCGACCTGCAGAGCTATCCGGATACAGATTCGCATTTATTGAAGAACGAGCTGGCTGACCGGTTGGGTGTCACTCCTCAAAATTTGCTTATCGGGAACGGCTCAACCGAGCTGATCAGGCTGGCTGCTACGGCTTATATCGGCCGGGGCGACCGGGTAATGATACCCCAGCCGACCTATGGCGAGTATGAAACAGCCGCTGCTATATGTGGTGCTGAGGTAATCAGGTTCCCCCTGGCTGAAAAAAAGGACTTTCAGCTGTCACCGGACGAGCTTCAGTTCGCCCTGGAAAAGACCCGGCCGCGGGCGCTCTTTCTCTGCAATCCCAATAATCCCACCGGCCAGTATCTGCCATCAGAGTCGGTGGAAAGGTTGCTGGTACGCAATCCGCATTGCCTGCTGGTACTGGATGAAGCTTATACCGGTTTTCTGGAGAACCCCTGGAGTTCGGTGGATCTGATAAAACATCCCAACCTGTTAATTTTACGTTCAATGACCAAGGATTACGGGCTGGCGGGTATACGTCTGGGGTATGCCGTCGCCGGCGGAGCGCTGATTAAAACATTGTCCCGGGTTAAACCGCCCTGGAACGTCAGCGCCGTGGCGCAATGCGCCGGAGTTTGGGTACTGCAAAATTACCGCGATATGACTAAAATGCGTTCTGACCTGGACAGGTCCGGACGCTATTTGAAGGCTGAACTGGTTAAAATGGGACTGCGGCCTTTGCCCTCTCAGACGAATTTCTTTATGATAAAAGTGGGTAGTAGCGCTTTGTTAAGAGCTGATTTACTTAAAAAGGGGATTCTAATCAGAGATTGTGGATCATTCGGTTGTCCTGGTTATATCCGTCTGGCACACAGGACCTTGTCTGATTGCAAACTATTGATAAAAACCCTGAAAGAGAGGGGACTTTAGCTAATGACTGCAAAGGTAATCATGGTACAGGGCACAGCTTCATCGGTCGGTAAAAGCGTGCTGGTCACCGCCCTGTGCCGCATCTTCAAACAGGACTTCTTTAAGGTGGCGCCGTTTAAATCTCAGAATATGGCGCTCAATTCTTTCGTCACCAAAGACGGCGGTGAAATAGGCCGCGCCCAGGCGGTTCAGGCGGAAGCCTGCGGCATTGAGCCTACAGTCGAGATGAATCCGATTTTATTGAAACCGGAATCCGGTCTGCGCTCTCAAATCATAGTGCAGGGCAAGGTTTCCAGGAATCTCAAATCGGAGAAATATACTGAATATGCCGACTATCTGATGGAAATCATCGAGCGGTCTTTGAATAGCCTGCGTTCTCAATACGATATCGTGGTTATTGAAGGTGCCGGCAGCACTGCCGAGGTGAACTTGAGAGAGCATGAAATCGTAAATATGCGCATCGCCAAAATGGCGGAATCTCCCGTTTTGCTGGTGGGGGATATCGATAGAGGCGGTATTTTCGCTTCCCTGGTCGGGACGATGGAACTGCTTTCAGCCGAAGAGCGTAACCTGGTGAAAGGTCTGATAATCAACAAGTTCAGAGGCGAAAAAGACCGTTTCCGGAACGGAGTGGATTTTCTGGAATCGCGTACTGCCCGGCCGGTGCTGGGCATTATCCCCTATTTTGAGGATTTGAGCATTGCCCAGGAGGATTCAGTCTACCTGGATGAAAGACCGGCTACTTCCGGCGAAGGTCTGCAGGTCGTAATTATACGTGTCCCGCACACCGCCAACTATGACGATTTCGACCCTCTGCAGGAAATGGGTTGCAATTTGAGATATGTCACCCGTCCGCAGGAAGTGGGCTGCCCGGACTTATTGATTCTGCCGGGCACTAAAGGCACGATCCATGACCGGCTGTTTCTCAAGGAACAGGGGTTCGATAGCGTTATTCTGGAACTGGCCAGGAAGAAAGTGCCAGTTATCGGCGTTTGCGGCGGTTTTCAAATGCTGGGCCTATCCATACGCGACCCGCAGCACGTGGAATCCGAGGCTGAAGAGGTGGAGGGTCTGGGCTTGCTGCCGGTGGATACTGTCTTTGCCAATGTCAAAAATACTGTGCAGGTCAAGTCCAAAATTATGGCGGATAAGGGCCTGCTAAAAGGTCTTAAAGACAGCCTGGTCAGCGGCTATGAGATTCATATGGGTCAGACCACCAATCCGGAGGTAGCGCCGCTAGGCAGGGTTATCGAGACGCCGCTGAATGCAGCGGGATATTATGACGGCTGCGTCAGTAAGAACGGCCTGATTTTCGGGAC
>DAOUFH010000108.1:0-2328 GCA_034429955.1 Dehalococcoidales bacterium | reverse complement strand
CCATAATAGTTGAGTAGCCAGCTGTAGAAATTATATTCTTAGCTTTACTAATTATTGATATCCACTGAATATCATCTGGTGAAGTATAAAAAGTAAGATAGCCTGGAAGGAAAATGCAGAATCATCTCGTGACGAATGCCCGCCGGTCAGGAAATCCGCCGTTACAGCCGACCTGTCTCCCCGTGATATCCAGCGCCTGCGCAAGACCGCTGAGGGGGAGCTGCGTAATAACTATTTCAGGGTCAGTTCTCCGCTGAAAAAGCGGATTGCAGAAATCGAAGCCACCCTGGAAAAGCTGGAGGGAGAATTTCAGGAATTGGAGGCTTATTTCGCTACTCCTGAAGCTTATGGCGATTCCAGGGATATCACCGCCAAAACCAGGCGGCATCATGAACTGAAGGGCTTGATTGCCGGGCTGACGGATGAATGGGCTCAGCTTTCCGCGGAATACGAGGAGAAAAGCCGGGATTATGAAGAGGCTAAAAAGGCACTGGAACTGGAGTTCAAATAGTAGGCGGACCAGTGGTTGCTGTTGACAGGTAGGGAGGGTACTGTTATAGTGAATATGTAACAGTATAGGGCGAAAAAATGTGGTTATCGATTAATACTCAAAGCCAGCGTCCGCTTTATCTGCAAATTATTCTGCAGATAAAAGAACAGGTGCGCCGGGGAGATTTGAAACCCGGTGATGAACTGCCCTCTGTCCGGGAGATGGCAGACAACCTGGGCATCAACATGCATACTGTGCGTAATGCCTATCTGAAGCTGCGCGACCAGGGTATAATCAATCTTAGTCTGGGACGGCGGGCTACCGTTCAAAAGATTAATAAACCGGCCCATAAATCACAGGTCGAGGCTGAGATTTCAGCCAGACTGGAGGAAATCACCACGGATGCCCTGTTGATGGGACTCTCCGTACCGGATGTCAAAGGCTTGCTGGCAGAACAGAGCCGCCAGTTGGAGAAAGGTTAGATACCTGGAGGTAATATGTCGAAAAGGCTGCTTCATCCGCTGTGGACACATCTACCCGCTGCGGGTTTAGTGATATATCTGGTTGTGCGTCTGGTTCTGGCTTCTCCTCTGCCGGAGGAAGTCCCCATACATTTCGGCATCAACGGTCAGCCGAATTCCTGGGGTTCGCCCTGGTCGGTATTCGGGCTGACCCTGGGTTTGTCACTGCTTTTTCTGGCTATTTCGATAATTCTGGATGAAGCCTGGGTCCGGCATGAGAAGAAGAAGTCCTTCAACTGGCTGTGTTTTCTGGATGAATTGACTGTCGGCATGATGGTGGGTATCAGTCTCGGACATTTAAGGTTGATTGAGTCCGGACTGACCGACTTCGATTTCCCTATGAGCGATATGCTATTAACAGCCGGCATAGCAGTGGTGCTGGCCTTCTTCCTGGAGCTGTTGCGGCCCTTCCGCCCCAACCCGCATGCGGTTATCAGTGAGGATACCGCCCTGTTTGAGAAAGAACTGCAGAGTAAATTGAAGGGCAATCCCAATTTTATCTATTACCAATCTCAAAATCCTCTGTGGGTCAATCTACTGAGCATACTTTTACCGGTGGTGATGATAGTAGTGGCGGCGCTGGTAATGTTCGAAATATTGTGGATGAGCATTGTCTACGTTATCCTGGGCTTTTGCCTGGTTACGCTGTACAGCGGGATGCGCACCATTATCACACCTGAAAAAATTACTGTCCGGCTGGGCATCTTCGGCTACCGGCTGTTAAAGGTCAATGTCTCCGAGATCGCTGCGGCTGAAGTCATGGAATTTTCGCCCATCAAGGATTTCGGCGGTTACGGGATACGCTTCAATAAAAAGATGTGGGCCTATTTTATGAGGGGTGGCCGGGGTGTAAAACTGACGCTGGTTAACGGTATGCAGTATCTGATCGGAGCCGACCGCCCGGAGCAAATGCTGGCGGTGGTCAGGGCTTTAACCAGTTTATAAACGGCCGGATTATTCCTGCTCAAGGCCCAGTTCCGTCTGGCTCAAAGTTGTATTGTGAGTGGTGCTGTTTCAGGCGGACCGTCCCCGCCGCAAGCTGATACCGGCCAGCACCATCAGCGCCGCTGAATAGGCGACCAGTACCCCTGCTTCCTTACCGATATCCAGCAGATTTTTCCCGTCCAGCATCAGGCCCCGGATACCGTCTACGCCGTAGGTCAGCGGCAGGAATTTGGCCAGCCATTGCAGGTATTCCGGCTGCTGGTTGACCGGGAACAGTAACCCGCAGACAAAGACCTGGGGCACAATAATCAAAGGTATAAATTGGATCATCTGAAATTCATTTTTGGCGAAGGCTGAAATAAATATCCCCAG
>DAOUFH010000107.1:0-6099 GCA_034429955.1 Dehalococcoidales bacterium | reverse complement strand
TCTAACCGCTATTGTAATTGAACCCCGCTGCCCCAGATTCTTCGGTCTCCCCGCTATGAGTCCTCAGAATGACAAGATAGCTACGTCTAAAAATCTATTAATCTAATCACGAATCACGAAAGACGAATCACGAAAAACTAAAAGCTAATAGTCTATCAGTCTAGAAGCTACTAATCTAACAATCTAATCATCCTTATACACCAGCTGCCGGTTTAGTTCCAGCCAGTTGTAGGACTTGATTTTCCTGGGTGGGTTACTCATGACCTCGCTGATCTCTCTCAGAACGCCCTGGAAATTTTTATGATTGCGCATTGAGACGAGATGCTCGCCGATCTGGATTTGTCCCTTGATCTGGCTGATATCGAAAGTATTTCTTTCTCCGTCTTCCCAGACGATTGCCAGCCTGCCGATATAACCCACCGGTTTATTCATTTTTAACCCCCGGGCGCCGCCGTTACGGCGGCGCCGTCTGTAAACCCGCTAGTCTTTTTTAATGGCAGAGGCCATTTCAATCTCTTTAACAAAATCTTCAATGGAAGTGGCGGCCATGATGATCGGCTGGAGAGTGCCTCTGGAACCCAGTTCAATGGCTACCCGCGAGATAACGTTATTGTTTTCAGCTTCGACGATGTTGATGAAGTCATAAGGCCCCAGGATTTTGTACTGGGCGATGATTTTGGCGCCCATCTGAGCGATCTCTTTATTGACTTCCCAGATTCTGCCGGGGTTCTTTTTCAGGGATTTTCTGCCTTCAGGGGTAAGGGTGGTTAACATAACGTAGGTCGCCATATGCTGTAGTCTCCTTAATCAAATTTTGCTTTATTATTAATTATTATATTACATAAGGGATATTAAATAACATAGCTTATCGCAGGCTGAAAAGCAATACGGCGGGACCCGGAATCAGTCGCCGTGATTTTGGCAGAGGTGGCCGGTCGTTGCGAAGGGCGGGTTGGCTACCACTTGGCGCCGACCGCCAGCGGAGGACGGGACAGGCGGTGGATGATAACCGCCGGGTGTTCTTCAGACGGAGGCCGGCTGTGCAATCGGCACTCCGCAGCGGCCCGGAAGGAGGCGATCCTGGCCTGGCGGTAAGCTTCGGCCATGGCCAGCTCTTTTGGGGCCAGTTGATTTTGGACCTGGCTATCGACAGGCCGGTTGTAATGCAAGGCCTGCTTACCGGGGTAGCCCAGGGAGATATTGGTGGAGCGGGTGGTTTCTCTGACACGCTCGGGCGAGTGTAATGAGCTGACGATATAGGGCGTCCGGGTCTGGGCCGAGGGATAGTAGCTGGTGCCTCTGGCATACTTGGGATAGGCCCATCTGCCGCCCCGCATTTCTTTGGCATCGGCCTGGTACATGGAAAAGACCGCTGAAGAAGTGGAATCGACCTGGTAGCTGCAGTCCGTCTCTCCGGAATTCAGCTTCAAACCCAGCCCGAGCACCACGGCCATCCGCAGCACACCGGATATCAGGAATACCGTCAGAATATGACTGCCTGAAATGGTGAAAACATGGTCGACCAGCAGCGCCCCCAGCAGCGGCCCGAGTGCGGCCGCGAGGGTGATGATGCTGCGCTGGTAGATGATATAGTGCAGGCGCTTCGACTCCGGTGAAGCAGAGCAAATATAGGTCTGGTTACACAGGTCGAAGGCGGCCCAGCAGGCTCCGGAGATGAATTGAATTACCCCCAGAAAGACCAGATTGGAGGAAAACAGCCAGAAAGCCGGGACTAAAGGTATCAGGAAGGAGACCATTTTCATGACCCTGAGCGCACCGGCACTGTCTACCAGCCTGCCCCAGACCGTCAGGCTGAGGATGCGGGCCAGGAACTCTATCGACACTATCAACGTGTAGGTGAGATAGCTGAAATGCAGTTCCTGGAGCATATAGACCGCAAAGAAAGCGGTGCAGACCGAGGCGCAAAAGGTCATCAGTGTGACATAGGCCATGAAGCGGCCCATGCCGTTGTTTTTGACTTCGAACATGAAGTCTATCAGGCCGAAGCCCTGGTTGGAAGAAGCGGTTTCATTATCGGAGCGCCTGACTACCAGGTAGATCAGCAGGGAGAGCAACTTGGCGCCGAAGGCGATGACGAAGATCGGCACAAAACGGCTCATCAAGGCGTTGCCGGAGTGGTCCAGCAGGTAGCCCATCAGATAGAAAGTAGCCAGGTAAGAGCCGGTGCCGATTATCTGGCGTAGCCCGAAATAGCGCCCGATGCGGTTGACCGGGATAATATCGGCCATCCATTTGTCTTTCAAGGGATTTATCAGCATGGCCGGCAGTATACTCAACAGCCAGAGCGGGATAAGCGCAACGGCCGGGATGCCCGGAACGGCCAGTGTGATGAAAATAAGGGGCAACCAGGCCAGGGAAGAGAGCAGGGCGATAATGACGACGGCCTTTTTAAGAGTTTCGTTGCTGCGGATAAGGGAGGGAAAACGCGTCAGCGAGAGGGCAAAGATCAGGTTGGTCAGGGTGCTGAGCAATGCAACCTCGCCGGCTGTGCCTCCGGCCGCCAGAATGGAAGGTGCCTGATAGGCGATGCCGGCATTCTCCACGGAAGAAGAAGCGGCCTCGGCGTGGAGAAAGGCCGGGCTGCGGTCCTTACTGTTATTAAAACCCTCTAGCATCCAGAAATACTCAGATTGCCCGGATAAAAGATGCTCTCAATGCAAAACCCCACATTATTATGCGGGGCGGTACCTGTTTCTGTTGGAATAAGTATAAGGGCCGGATACAGAAAAAAGGCTTGAAAAGTACTTATTCAGGCTATTAAATTTTTATTTCGCATTGATTATAGTGCAGATTAACATAAGATGCAATAGGGAAAAAGGTATGCAATACTAACAGCAGCTCAATAAGCTTTTAGCCGACAGCCGACAGCCGTCAGTTCGTTTATTGAACCCAGTAGCCCCGGATCCTTCAGCCTCCCCAGTATGAGGCCTCAGGATGACAGCAAGGCTGTCAGTTTCGAGGCCAAATCCTCTCCCTTTAGAAAAGGGAGAGTTAGAGAGGGATTTTGATAAGCGCCGACTGTCTGAAAGTCGTCGGTTATGGAGAGCAGGCCAAATCCTTTCTGTATCTTCCCCTGGCTAAAGGGCAAGGCGGGAGAGGGCCCGCCGTAGGGGGGGGTTTCAACCCCGCCCGCCTGAAAAGATGGTTTGGAAATGGTCAGCAGTCTACTTTGCTTCTGGAAGATTTTAATCCATAGCTCTTAAGAATTTTTTACCCGACTCTGTCGGTCTGTTCAGTTCGTTCTTCCGGGCTCAAATCTTGGGTTTCTGCCTAAATTTTTTCTCTGATCGCCTGGATTTCTTTCATCGCTGAGGGCTCTTTATTCTGCATAGCTCAGGCTGCCGCGTATTCGCAGATATTGACACTTACGCCGGCACGTACGGCTTCATCCGCGCCGGCGATCAACTTGGCAGTGGTTGGTTCATCCACATATTCTTCACCGCAGTTGGGACAAATCTGCGCCGGGACACGTTTGATGACAAAGGTAGCACCATTGCGTTCCAGCGTCACAGTAACAGTTCCGGGTTTAGTTTCGGCTTGCTTACAAATAATGCACTTCATTTCTTTCTCTCCTTGAACCCTGGTAGCCACTGGTCAAGGTCAGGTTCGTATACTGTAATTATAATAGTTTGATGGTTATCTGTGTTTTTTGCGATGACGATATGTATAGGCCTTGAATTACACCATCCTAATAATAAATAACTGGGATAAGGGTAATCATCAGGATAGGACTCTATGATAATACCGGAACCAAGCACGGACTTGATATCATCCAGGCTAATCCGGCGTTGAAACATTCGCCGTATGGCATGTACTCTGAAAATCAATTCATCCAAAGATATGTCCTGAACTATAATAGATTAGTACAAAAATTATAACACGTATACATCAGGGTCTAAAGTAGCAGTGTACTGGGCGATTAAAATCGCTGCTTGTTATCCTGAGAACCTCTCCGCATTCCTGAAGCAGGAATCCTTAATCAACTCACCCTTTCCCCTATTTGAGTCTGAAGCATCCAGGGATGCAGGGTCTTATAAGTCTAGTATCTACTAGTCTATTAATCTAATCCCGAATCACGACTAACGAAAAACGAATCACGAACAACTCGTCTATCATCTAACAGCTAAAAATCTAATCCCGAACAACGAATGACGAAAAACTCAAAGCTAATATCTACAAGCTCAAGGCTATCAATCTAAATGTCTGCAAGTCTAATAGTCTATCAACTACCCATTGCTTCGCGTACCTCTTTCGTGAAGGTCTTCAGGTTTTTGAGTGAAGGGTCGTTCTGCATAAGCTGGATAATTTTGCTGCCGATGATCACGCCGTCTGCGATTGAGGCCACGCGGGCAGCCTGGACGGCAGTTGAAATGCCGAAGCCTACACACAAAGGTTTATCCGTTGCTTCTCGTACACGGCGGATGAAGTCCGCGATATCAGGTACGGAATCGCGGGTGCCGGTGACACCGGCAACTGAAACGATATAGATATAGCCCTGCGATTTTTCCGCCACCAGCCGGATGCGCCCGGCGGTGCTGGTGGGAGCGAGCAAATAAATCATTTTCAGGCCGCTGGCGGCGGCTGCGGCAGCCAGTTCCCGGCTTTCATCGGGAGGCAGGTCCGGCACGATCAAACCGTCCACTCCGGCCGCCCGGCTATCATTACAGAATCGCTCGCTGCCGTAGGCGTAAACGGGATTATAGTAAGTCATGAAGACCAGCGGGATTTGAGATTTCTGCCGGATGCGGCGGGCCGTCTCCAGGCAGACCGCGGTGGTGGTGCCGTTGAGCAGGGCCCGGTAGCTCGATTCCTGGATGGTAACGCCATCGGCCATGGGGTCGGAAAAAGGTATGCCCAGCTCCAGGATATCCGCTCCCTGGCGTTCGAGCTCAAGGGCGGCGGCTACCGTGGTATCGACATCCGGAAAGCCCACTGTAATATAGGGAACGAGCGCTTTATGCCCGCTTTTCTGAAAGACGGCGGCTATACGGTCCATTATTCTACCTCCAGGGCTTTAGTAACGGTCTGCAGGTCTTTATCGCCCCGACCGGACAGGTTGACGATGATGGTCTTAGCGCTGTCGAGGGTGGGAGCCAGTTTCAGGGTATGGGCGACGGCATGGGAAGACTCCAGGGCGGGGATGATGCCCTCTATGCGGGAGAGCACCTGGAAGCCCTGCAGGGCCTCGGCATCGGTGGCGGACTGATAGTCCACCCGGCCGATACTTTTCAGATAGCTGTGCTGGGGGCCCACGCTGGAATAGTCCAGACCGGCGGAGATGCTGTAAGTATTCAGGATTTGACCGAACTCATCCTGCATGACATAGGAGCGAGTCCCCTGGAAAATACCGATCTTGCCGGCGAGCAGAGGCGCAGCATGCCGGCCGGTCTCCAGTCCTTGGCCGGCCGCCTGGACGCCCACCATTTTAACGGCGGCATCCTCCAGGAAGGCCTTGAAAAGGCCCATGGCATTGCTGCCGCCGCCGACGCAGGCTACCAGGTAGTCCGGCAGCCGTCCGGTGGCTTCGATAATCTGCCGGCGGGCTTCATTGCCGATAACTGACTGAAAATCGCGCACCATGGAAGGGTAGGGGTGCAGGCCGACCACCGAACCCAGGATGTAATAGGTATTTTCACAGTTGGCAATCCAGTCGCGCAGGGCTTCGTTGACAGCGTCCTTGAGCGTTTTACTGCCGCCGCTGACCGGAACGACTTTGGCGCCCATCAGACGCATGCGGAAGACGTTGGGAGACTGGCGCTCCATATCCTTTTCACCCATATAGACCGTGCAGTCCAGTCCCAGTTTGGCACAGACGGCGGCGGTGGCCACACCGTGCTGACCGGCGCCGGTCTCGGCGATAATGCGCTTTTTGCCCATCCTTTTAGCCAGCAGGCCCTGTCCCAGGGCATTGTTGATTTTATGGGCCCCGGTATGCGCCAGGTCCTCTCTTTTCAGATAGATGCGGGCGCCTCCGCAATGGCGGGTCAGGGCTTCGGCATAATACAGCGGAGTGGGCCGGCCCACGTAGTCGCGGCAGAGAGCGTTGAACTCAGCCCAGAAGGACTGGTCCGACTGAAC
>DAOUFH010000106.1:0-9719 GCA_034429955.1 Dehalococcoidales bacterium | reverse complement strand
GCTTCGGCGCCAATGCTTTCCCCAAGGATGACGGCAAAGTTAATCCCGGCTGGATGAACGGTATTTATGAAGTAGAATACATCAAAGAGAACGGTATCTGGAAACTGCTCAAAGTCCGCTGGATGATGATCTTCCACGCCCCCTGGACTATCAGCTTTGTTCCTGCCGAAGAACGTCAGGATATGTTCATGAACCGTCCCTACAATCCCAATAATGCCAATAAACCCACCGATATTCCTGAAGAGACTCAATGGCCTTCAGGCTTCATCGCTCCTTTCCACTTCGTCAATCCTGTCAGCGGCCGCAAGACCGATGTCACCTGCAAATGGGAAGGCGGTAACAAAGTAATCTAAAATACCCTTTTTAAAGAGATAGTAAGGGCTTGAAGCCTGTGTAAAGCAGGTGACAAGCCCTTATATTTTGGCGTTTAAGGGACTGTTCAACGTCATCGCGAACATCTGAGCCGCCTGAAGCGATCTGATAGAATGTCGCAGACACATTGATGCAGGGTCATGATTGCATAAGATTGCCGTGGAGGAGATAGGGGGGCCTTCCTATGACCAGACCGCAAAATCATATAAAAAAGAGAGGACTTGTCCAGTCCTCTCTTTAACTTTGCTTGTATCAGGAATCAGCGGTATTATCTGACATCCAGGTTGATGGTCTGAGAGTTCATGTAGCTGTTGATATCCGAGCACATGAAGACTACTACGTTGGCGACTTCCTGGGTGGAGCAGAGTCTCTTCAGCGGGAAGAGGGGTTTAACTTTATCCCAGTGACCGGGAGCCATATGTTTGGTACCCAGGTTGGTTTCGGCTGGAGGCGGCACAAACAGATTGGTATAAATGCCTTTAGGCAGCAGCTCTTTGGCCAGTGCCATGGTCCAGGAATCGACAGCACCTTTGGAGGCGCCATAGGCGGAATCATTGGCGTAGTTCTGACCGCCGGAGAAATTGACGATGCGGCCATGGCCCTTTGCGATCATGATGGGGGCTACCGCTTTAACCATGTTGAAAGAACCGAAGAAATTGACTTTCATGGTCTTCATATAGTCTTCAACTTCATAGCCGATCGATTCGCTCCAGGCGATTGACAGCCCGGCATCGTTGACCAGAATATCGATAGTGCCGCATTCTTTAACAACATTGGCTACTGCGGCGTTGACTGCTTCTTTATCGGTCAGGTCTACTTTGAAAGCCAGGGCTTTGCGGCCTAAAGCTTTGATTTGTTCGGCGGTTTTTTCGGCGCCTTCGCCGTCAATATCAAAACCGACTACGTGACAGCCCTCTTTGGCCAGTGTCAGAGCGATATCATGTCCGAAGCCGATCTGACTGCCGGTACCGGTTACTATCGCAATTTTATCTTGCATTTTTAAATCCATAAAAGACCTCCTGTTTTTATAATCAATAATTTCGCAATTGCAGCAGACAACTGTAACGACCTTCGTTTAAGGTCATCAAATTGACTGCTATCGATTTACTTAATGTGCATTAAACTGAATTATCTTGTCTAAATAATAAAGCCTGGCGCAAATAATAACAAGAGGCGGACCTTGACAGCCGCCTCTTGCAGGCCTGATAAAAGCAGTTGTTTCTGTTATTCTGAACAAAAGATTATTGGCTCTCCGGGCTGACCGGCGGTCGTTTATTGCACGTCCAGCTTGATAAGCTGAGAATTCATGTAGCTGTTGATATCCGAGCACATGAAAGTTACCACATCGGCAACTTCCTGAGTGGTGCAGAGTCTCTTCAGCGGGAAGTTGACTTTGACCTTATCCCAGAAACCTTTGGGTAAGTGGGCGGTGCCCAGATTGGTTTCGGCGGCAGGAGGCAGGAATAAGTTGACATAAATACCTTTGGGCAGCAATTCTTTGGCCAGGGCCATGGTCCAGGAATCGACCGCGCCCTTGGAAGCGCCGTAGGCGGAATCATTGGGGTAGTTCTGACCGCCCGAGAAATTGACGATACGGCCGTGTTTCTTTTCGATCATGACGGGGGCTACAGCTTTCACCATGTTGAAAGAACCGAAGA
Organism: Dehalococcoidales bacterium; assembly: GCA_034429955.1. Taxonomy (GTDB): domain Bacteria; phylum Chloroflexota; class Dehalococcoidia; order Dehalococcoidales; family UBA3254; genus DATIKD01. The sequence continues at coordinate 7,689 of DAOUFH010000106.1, read as the reverse complement.
AATTGACTTTCATGGTCTTCATATAATCTTCAACTTCGTAGCCGATTGATTCGCTCCAGGGTACGGAACGGCCGGCATCGTTGACCAGAATATCGATAGTGCCGAATTCTTTAACTACAGCGGCGACGGCGGCGTTGACGGCTTCTTTGTTTGAGATATCGACTTTGGTGGCAGTGGCTTTGCGGCCCAATTTTTTGATCTCAGCAGCGGTTTTTTCGGCTCCCTCTCCATCCAGATCAAAACCGGCTACATGACAGCCTTCTTTGGCCAGAGTAAGAGCGATAGCATGACCGAAACCTATCTGACTGCCCGTACCGGTGACGATGGCTACCTTGTCTTTGAGTTTTAAATCCATAGTGTCCTCCTATCAAAACTTTAACTATTTTCACGCCGAAACGGAGTGATGCGAATTAGCCTGTGCCGGTAGTTATGCGTCATTCGTCCTTAGTTATTCGTTAGGATCGGGTTTATAACCCGACCGCCCCTGTTTTCTCCCTCTGGAAAAGCGCTTCTCCGGCCTTTTCCTTGTGATTCAGGCCTTTCTGCGTCATTGAGCCGCGCAACCTACCTGCAGCAATCCTGTCGGAAGGATTTTCCTTACATTATCTCGAAGAGTCTTCTAAATTCTATGAGATCGCCTCGGGATTGGAAGGTGTTCGCGATGACGTCGATTTTTGAGTTTCCGTATTTCGAACTTAGAGAGTCGAGCTTCGAATTTTCTGGCGCTAGCGAAGCTATCACCTTATACGTATACAGATATTATAATCGTATACGGAATATATGCAAATAACAAGAGGTGTTCCGCTATTCAGAATAAGTTGCAGAGGTTGCGCTTTTAGGTAGGGAAGAAGGCTGTGTAAGGGCAACCCTGGCGGCCGCCCGCCCCGGTGAAATCATCTGCGCCGGTCTTTCCCTTTAGCAAAGAGAAGATACAGCAAGGATTCAGACACTATCTCGAAACCTGAAACTTAGCACTTATCACTTAAAACTCACCCTTTCCTTACCTTCGTCTTTGCGAGCTCGAATCATCCCCGCAGCAATCTAAACATAATTATGGTATTCCTTAAAATATTTCGAAGTGTTTTCGACATTCTATTAGATCGCTTCAGGTGAGAAGAGTGTTCGCGATGACGCTGGTTTTTGAATTTCGGTTATTCGAATTTTTAGACTGAAAGCTGATAGATATCTATAGTATTGGTATTATTCTCCATCTACCTCTCTTGTTCACCAACCCGTAAGCAAGTATAATAGGGCTGACCTCGCATTCTCACGGGTAATAGTTGTAAAAAATCAAAGAATACGTCTGTCTCATGCCTAACCCTAGCTCTATATCTCTTCTTTGATGTACAACTTTCTATCCTTGCTTGACTGATAATTGGGTGTCGTAACAATAAATGGATCGAGGTGCCGTTTTATCCCGGTTGGAACATCTGGTTCTCTCCATATCTGTCGGGGATTGATGTCTGGATAATGATTAAAAAGGAGGATTTCTCAGATGAGTGATGTATCTGACAGCTCTGGTAACCAGGTTGATCTCCTTAAAAATGAAACTGAATTGCTTAAAGCTAAAACCGACCTTCTGAATGCTCAGATTTCTAATATTAAGGCTCTTGTTGGTGAAATTTCCGCCTCCGGTATCGAGGGAAAAATTGAACTGGGTGATAAAGCCGGAAACTTGGAAGTTGCTCTTCTGTCTGCTCAGGCGGTAAAAAAAACTGCCGATAAAATTAATCAGACTCTATCTGTAATCGAAAAGCCGGCCTCGATTCTGCTCTTCTCTGAAGCTCAGTTGCCTGCCTTTCAATCTAGACTGACCTTTGAATCTCAATTCCGGATTGTGGACGATGCTCTGGATAAAGCCCTCAAATATTCTGATGCTGTTATGAGTACAATTCAATCTGAAACCGCTCTCAGGGAAACTGGTATGGATGCCTTTCAGTCTGAGGTCGTTGTTGAAGGTGCGGGCGTCGATTTCAAATCGATGGGATTGATGTTAAGTGCCGGACTTGGATCTGTTGTCCCCGCTGTTGACGCTGGTTTGGCAGTCGTTAAAAATCTCCTCACCTATCTCAAAACGGACTATACCCTTGGAGGGATTGAAATTGATAGCGATGATTCTCTGCTTGTAAGATCTCTGGCAGGGCTGTTGGCCGTTGACACCCGCTGTTCTGTATACCTGCCTGGCTCGTTTTCGCCAGAGTTATCCCAAAAAGTTACTGGCCCCCTCCTCGCTAGATTGACCGGGCTGGCTGATAAAAAACAAAAAGCTCAAAACCTGATTCTAAAGCACAATAGTCTGGCTAAATCCTCTACTGCTGATAAAGCACAGGCTGAAAAATATGAAAATGTTGTTACTGAATTGAAAAATGCGGTCGCTTCTTATGATGATTTTATCAAAGCTCTTGCCGTTGCCGACGATAAAGGTATTTTCTTTCTCACTGCCGTTGTCCGTGAAATGGTAATCTACCACTTGCTTTCGGGAAACGGCTATCTTCTGGTATTGAAGATTCATAAGACCGGCGGATCGTATTATACCAAAAAGAATCTCTGGACGGCCTTGGGACGGATGCCTTTTCATGTCATGGGTGGAGCAGTGATTAGTTATGTACTGTTTAGAGGTGTCTCAGGTAAGGTCGTTGTGTCCGGTGTACTACCCATCAACGGAGGATTTTTATCCTTGAGTAAATTGAATAAAATTGCGGCTTTTAAATGATTTGATGCGCCATTTTTATCACCATAGTCAGGTTGGTGCTGTCTGCGCCGTCACATCCTCTGCACCCTGATTCGTTTCAACTATGCCAGATCAGCCAACCTGATACCCTGTTAATCGTTTTATTCATCCAATAAATTTATTTTTTATCAGCTAGGCGCTGCGCGCTTTCGTAATATATCCTTTGCGCATTCGATACCGGGACTGACACACTGATTGTCAGTAAGCTGAAATGGACGGCCGTATCGATCTTCAGAATCAAGACTAATCTGGAAAAACCCATCCGCTGACGGATGGATTGACGGGAGCCTAGGTGGTAACCAGTGTTTTGGTAATCTGACTTATGAAAGCACCACAGGGCTCTAAATCAAAGTTGGGATTAGAGATAATCTCTGATACATTGAAGCTAATAACTGGATTACTCCTATTATCCTGATAATGGACGGTCAGGGGTTTTGAAGTACCCCCCTGAGCTTTGCCCTTGCAATAATTGAACAAGGGTTAAGATAAACAGATTATCTTTAAATCTGCTGCCGCCATAGCATCGCCGGTATTGGACTTTTAAATCCAGGTTTCCTAGCTTTTATTCCTGCCCTGGTGACAAAATCGTAGCACTTCAAGAAGCTTTTATTCCTGCCCTTGACAATCTTAATATTTCTATATACCATCTTAATTATCATGAAGTATTTTTATTTAGGTATGCTAATTTTATTAATTTTTATATTAATGGGTTGTTCAACTGTGCCTGATGTAAATACTTCCGATAAAGTAACAACCGTGCCCGATGATATCCCTCTATCCGACACACAATACCAGGGGTTGCTTTATGGTGAAGTTAACCAAATCGCATTTGATCAGAATGACGTGTTGTGGATAGATAATATGGGTAAGGCAGCCTCCTTCCTGAATGGTTCATTCCGCTTTTTTGACCGGCAAAGTGACAATCTGCCGGCTTCCGCTATCACTAAAATCTATGTGGATAATTGCAGCAAAAAATGGTTTGGGACCAAATCCGGTGAAATCTATACATATGATGATAGCGTCTGGAAGATAATGCCTGATCCCGGTCTTGGACAGATTTGGGATATTTTACAGGACAAATCTGGAGATTTATGGGTTCTAAGTGAGAGAGGTATCTGGCGTTACAAAAATGACAATGTATACAAACCTTTCATACTGGGAAAAAATGAGTATACGATGCTGGCTGAAGCTGACAATGGTGATCTGCTTATTGCAGGTCAGGGTACCGGGCATTTACTAAAGCATACCGGTGAAACGATAGAAGCACTGGAACTGTCATTTCCGGACTTGTTTATCTTACAAATGATATATGACGATATCCATAACAGGGTATATCTGGAAATTGGGAACGGTGGTCGATATAAAGAAGGAATTTATAGCTATGAAAATGGCGAACTGATAGAATTGCCATCGAAACTGTTACGTATTAGTTACAACCTCAACAGAAATTCGAAATTGATATTCGACAGAAAGGGGACACTCTGGGCCAATTGGCGAGACAATGATAATGAGTACCGACTCGCCAGGCTGATTGGAGATCAATGGGAAGAATTTGAAATCCCAACCTCTCTGAAAAACGCGGCAATATCGGATATTGCTGCTGGTGCTGATGGAAATCTTTGGTTTAGCGGAGTGTATTACTATCCAGAAAGTTGTATTGTTGATGATAGCCTTTATGGTCCAATGGCGAAATACGACGGAGCAAACTGGATATTCTATCACACTTTACCGACAAACCCCCTTCAGTGGTGGAACTATAGCGATTTATCTACTATTATGGACGTCCCGATTAACGATGCCGATATCTCAGATATACTGGCTGCCCCGGCTCAATATTGGGGCAAAAAAATAAGAATTATTGGCCATTTACAGCCAGCGCCGGTATATGGAGACGTTATACAACCGGCAACAATTTTCGATATCAATGGTCACGACCTGGGTATTGAAATAAAGTTTCATCCCGAGTTGTATTCCTTGTTAAAGGAAACTGATATCATCACTGATCTGACATCTGAAGAAACTCGTGAGTTTATCGGTTATATCCAATACTGGAGGAGCACTATCGAATTATTTATCACCGAAATATATCCTTTTAGCTATTATACTGATAAACGGGACGATTTGGCAGAAAAATATAGAGATTATCTAACTGCAAAAGAATCAGATAAGAAGGAAATCAGAGCTTTGATTGAGAGTTGGATAGCGAAACGAAGTACCGCTCAAAATACACCTGAGAGCGAGTTGAACCAAACCTGGACGGAGCAACAAATATTCTCAGAATTCAAACAGCTAAAAATAGGTGATATACACATTGATTATAGCCTTATATGTTTTGATGGGGATTCCGCTATTGCGTATATCTACGGACTCAGGATCAACCCAATAGTTGATAGCTTCAAGAGCACAGACTTCACAAGTCATTATGAAATTGAGAATAGCAACCTTTTCAAATTCCTGAAAGTCAATAATTCATGGCAAATCAAAGCAGAGCTGCTGTACCTCATGAATCGATATCCATCGACGACCGCAATACCTGTTAATAATTTGTTCCCGATTGACGGACCCATTGCCGAGCCTACCTGCAATACGGTATATAAACCTGAAAGCTTAGATAATGAGAGGTATCTTAAATAACTCTTTCGTATGCATTCAGAGCTATAATAAGCTAATCAGAGGACTTTAAGTAAAGACGAAATCTAAGTAACAGCTTGAAATTCTAATCCCTCTCACGTACTCGTCTCCCCAACTTGAAGATGTAAACCGGAACATTAAAGCCGCAAATTCCGGCCACTTGCTATTATGTGCTGTTTTTTCGGGATTCTTCTTCAATAATATCCTTGCCACGCACCGTTTGCCTTTTTCCACCTGTAATATGCAACTCGATAATCGTAACCGGGACTGAGTTTATTGCTTCTCGGGCTCGCGGCACCAATCAAAAACGAACGCCTTTCACTGGCTGGTATATTATTATTTTCATTCTTTAGGGTGACACATGAGTGATTGCTTCAGGAGTGATTCGAGCTCGCAAAGACGAAGGAATTCAAAACGGACGCTTCCGACAGCACGACAACTGAAGATAGCGTTTTTAAGTCGTCAGAATAGTTGACAGCCGTCAGTTTTAATTGAACACCCCTGCCCCGGTCCTTCAGCCTCGCCAGTCAAGGTTTTCAGGCTGACAAGATGGGTTCCAAAGCCTTTCTGTATCTGTTAGATCCGACAGTAGTTGCACTTTTTAGAACAGTCTGATAGTGACCTTTCTTTCAGCCGGCAGACACAGGGGATAAAAACTGAAGCAGCTTTTCCAGAGACCCTTGTCTATTTCCGTTATTCCGGGTGGAAATCTGCTATTTTGGCCCGGACTGCCCAGATGCAGGACGGCCAGCCGTCGTGCGTCAGGATACCCGGCCACCAGTATTTAAACTTGCCTTGCGTCGAACCTACCACCCTGTATAAGGCGGTTGGACTGTCCCCCCGGGATGCGGAATTCCACCAATCCGGAGGGAAGCCGGACAGCAGAAGCAGGGGTGTTTCACCCTGGGTGAAGACGGGCTGGCCCTCCGCCCACATTATCCGGCCGTCCACCTTTCCGCCCAGGACCCGGACGATAATTTGATCTGATTCCGGGCCCCAGTAATATTTAAGCGGCTGAATAACCACATCGGTATAGATAACTGTAGTTTCTGCGAACAGCGTCCCTTCAGCGGAGGGCTTTATTTCAATTACCCGGCCGCGTACAACGATTTCCGCAGCCTGTATCATCTCATCCAGACTCAATCGACGCGTCAAACCCAGAGATAAGGCGACTCTATCGCCCGGCTGGGGTTCTACCCTGGTAGTGGGCAGATCTGCCGCAGTCGCCCACGGCTGTAATATCAAGATTACTATTATAGCCAGGGCGGCAGGTGCTAAGGCCAGGGCCAGACGTCGCCGGCGGTTGGGACGCCGCTCCGGCCGGTTGGAAGACTCCGTGAGCTTTTCCCTCAGTTTGGGCCAGCTGCCGGGTTCAGGCTGTATCTGACCGGCCCCGGATTCAAAGGTCCGGCCCAGCGCTTTTCCGGCTGCTGCGATAGCTGCAAGCTCAGCCCGGCAGGACTCACAGATAGCCAGATGGGCAGTCACAGCCTGGCGTTCTGCATCTGTGACTGCGTTGTCCAGATAGGCCGGCAGTAGTCCGGTTATTTTTTTACACTGACTCATTTCTCTGTCCCTCGGGCTGCTCCGCCAGCCGTTTTCTCAGTAGATTAAGGGCCTGATAAAGGCGGGACTTAACGGTGCCGAGCGGGATATCCAGGGCCCGGGCAATCTCGTCGTAGGCAAGCTCGTCGAAATACCTTAATACCAGCACGGCGCGGTGCTTTTTATCCAGACCGGCCAGGGCCTGACTTAATATTACGTGCTCCTGTTTTTCGAAAAGAGCGTCTTCCTGATCTTGCGATATAGATTCCCAGGCAGCCTGTTCTAGCGATACGGTGGGCACTTTCTGCTTGCGCCGTTTTTGTAAACAGGCATTCACGGTTATCCGGTGCAGCCAGGTTGTCAGCGCTCCCTTTTCCGGATCGAAAGTGCGGCGGGCTTGCCAGACTGCCATAAATACTTCCTGCACGATGTCCTCCGCCTCTGCCCGGTTGCCGGTGATTAAAAAGGCGTTATGCAGCACAAGCCTCTCATAGCGCTGAAACAAGGCTTCAAACGAGTCGATATCGCCCGATTGCCACTTATTGCTTAGCTCTGTCATCGGCTGCCACTAAATAAATATATGCTTTCCGGCCCCCAAAAGTTCACAGGTCGCGATAACAGGAATAAACTGGAGAAGGAGGATTGAATACTACCAATACATACCAATACTACAAATAATACCAATAAATACCAATGACAAATACTACCAATAACTCAATAGAGAACCGGGATGAATCAGGAGGGATTTTGATGCCAAGCGGTAAAAATCCCCCTTGTATTCC
>DAOUFH010000105.1:0-8477 GCA_034429955.1 Dehalococcoidales bacterium | reverse complement strand
AGACCGGCGGGTGGGAAACCTACGACGATGAACGGTATTCACCGGATATTAGCGCACAAGATGACATAGCTAATCAGCTTAAAAAATGGTCTTTAGCACCTTATCGCTTATTCGATGTCGCTTACCAAAAGTCCTCAACTCCTTGAGAAACCAGCAGTTGTTGCACCGCCGGAATCAGCCCCTTCTTCTCGAATAAAAGTTCGGGAACTGCACTTTTCATTCCATATCCAGGTGTTCTTTAATAGCCCGGTGTATTTCGTGCCGAAGCTGGGCGTCATTGAGGAAGCCACATAACTTCCCTAATCTCTGCTTTGAGATTGTCCTTATTTGATGAGCCATTACTATTGATTCCAGAGATTGGCCGGCTTTTCCTTTTGATAGAAGAATCTCAGCTGGATATAATCGACGTTTTGTTGCGGTCAGAGGCAAGACTGTAACATTAGGCATAGCCCGGTTGAATTCTTCATTACTTACAACCAAGACCGGTCTTTTGCCCTTTTGTTCAGCTCCTGTTACAGGATCAAGATCAGTCTCGAAAACTCCCCATTGAAAATCCGGCATCAGCCAATCCTCTGCGCAGTTTCAGCATCTGCATTACTAAAGACGGTCTCGATATCTTTAATATCCCTGATAAATAGGGGATCATTGGCTGCCTCTTGCCATAAGTGCTGCCGCTCTTGCCTGCGTAACTCTTTCAGTTCTTTAACCAGCGCTTGTTCAACCAGAGCGTTCTTACTGGGAGCTCTTCCCTGAGCCATAACCTCATCCAGTTCCGCTAAAACATCGGTATGCAAGTTAAAAGTCGCTTTTCTCGTCTTTCCCGGCATATCTTACTCCTTTAATCTATCCCGAGAACATTAAACCATAAGGTTTCTATTATAGCAAGTAAATAATGGAAGTCTATTTATCTGGTAGTGGTTGGCAACTGCGGCGTCGCCGGCATCTCAAACAAAACCAAGTCCCCCCTTGCTGAAATCCCTCCTGCCATATTGCCCAATCTCCCCGTGAATCACGCAACTTTTCAATTACTATCAACCGATTCCATTATAAACTGGAATGCAATCAGTCAAGGACGATAATATGCCTGAAAATCGGCCGCACAATATGCCAACTGCCAAAACCAGACGGTATTTGCAGGCAAGCTTCAACTGAACTATTATATGACCCTGACGGCTTCACCTGCTTTTCCAGGCTTTATTTCTTCTATCGAAGGTATATACAATCCGGCTTGCGTGATTCCGATAACAGGAGACTGTTATCTCGTCTGATTGCGGCGGTAAAGCGCTCAGCTGCTGAACGATATTCCGGTATTCGATCACTCGCTCATTCTCCAGACGAAACAAATCTACTCTGCTAATGGTTATTTTTTCCCCGGCGGGCGGCCTTCCCTTGAAATAACCCTTCTGAGTTCCCCGTATGGTATAGCAGACTGAGACATAGTTATCTTTAACCACCAGAGAATTAATTGTGAGCTGATATTCCAGAAAGGCTTTATTCAACTCAACAAAAAAGCGGTTAAAAGCCCCCACTTCAGACGATTTGGATGAATCTGGTTGATGGCTAAAGCTTTTATATCCGGGATTAAAACGGTCTCGCAGTTGTTTGGCAGAAGTAGCCTCCCGATATAACTGGAGGACGAATTCTTGATTTTGTTGTGTATACATATACAGCTCCCAAATTGGGTTTAACGGTCTGATTAACAACTGATAAATTGCAAATAAATTTGTCGCCACATTCGTAATATCAGGGGACGCGCCTGAATACGTCATATACTTATTTTCAAGCTAACATAGCGAAGGTAAAGACACGGTAAATTTCCACACAAAAAAACAGGGGCTAAAGCCCCTGTTTTTTAATCGATGGGTAATGCTATTAAATTGATAAATATCTCGGTAGCGTCATCTGGAAAGTGGATCCTTTGTCCGGAGTGCTCTCAACAGTAATTTTACCTCCATGTTTTTCCACTATATGTTTAACTATAGCCAGTCCCAAACCGTTACCGCCTTGTGATCTAGACCGGGACTTGTCAACTCGGAAAAAACGATCGAAAATACGCAGCTGGTCGGCTGCCGAAATACCGATACCGTTATCTTGCACCTGTAAAATAATTTCAGTCTTATCGGCAACGGCAGAAATTCTTATCCACCCTCCGGGACGATTATACTTTATGGCATTATCTATAAGATTATAAACAGCATGTTTCAGCAGCAATGCATCACCTTTGACTTTTATACCTTCAGCCATGTTCTCAATCTCCAGATTGATCCCGCTCATAGTCAACTTGGTGCTGATTTCATCTGCCACTTCATTAATAATAGTTTTTATATCCGTTGGTCGCCAATTCATCGGTTCTTTCGTATCTGCCGTAAGTAAAAGAAGCTGGTTGCTGAGTTGGGTCATCCTGTCGAGATTCTCTTTAATTACCTGGAGTACTCGTTTATAATCATCGATAGTCGTCTCCTCATTCATCTCGGCCACTTCAATTTTTGTCTGGGCAATGGCGATAGGAGTTCTCAACTCATGAGATGCATCTTGCACGAACTGCTTTTGAGTTTCAAAAGCTTTGTCCAGCCTTTCGAGCATATCATCAAAGGTATCGGCCAGACGTTTAATCTCTCCTTCGTAACCGCGATAGTTGATCCTTTCTTTCAAATTAGTGCTTGAAATTCTGGTTGCAGCGGAAGATATCTGAGATAAAGGTTTTAACATGATACCGGCCACAAAATAACCGTTAAGCAATCCCAGTAAGGGGACCATTATAAAAGCGACCAGGGAATAAACACGCATCCGAATTATATCGGTGCTGAGGTCTGGCTCGCCCATGGTCAACCAGGGCCCGGCGTTTTGCCAAAACACCGGCTTAATATATTGGGTGGCCAGATTAATACCCACAATTAATACATAGGAGAAGATTATAAACATTATCAAATACCACAAGGTAAGTCTGAATCGTATTGTCCGGGTATGTGTTAATAATTTCATAATCGGTACCCCCTGCCCTTTATAGTCAAGAGTAACCCGTATCCGCCGGCAGCATCCAGCTTTTTACGTATATTTTTAATGTGTACTTTGATGGTCTGCGTAAATAAGTTAGCCTTGTCATCCCAAACATGCTCAAGCAGTTCTTCCTGGCTGACAATCCGTCCGGCATTGCGCATTAAGTATTCCAAAATAGCGAATTCCTTGACAGTAAGTGATAAATCGGTGCCCTTAAAATAAACTCTGAGAGAATTGGGTTCCAGTACCAAATCCCCAACTCTAAGCACAGGATGAGTTGCACGTCCTTCCCGGCGAAACAAAGCCCGTATTCGTGCCAGCAACTCTGCGAAATGAAAGGGTTTGACGAGGTAGTCATCCGCGCCTTGATCCAACCCGTTTACCCGGTCATTTAGAGTGGTGCGGGCCGTCAGCATCAGAATGTTGGTCAAAGCACGGGAGTTTCGTATCCTGCGGCAGACCTCTATGCCGTCGATTTTGGGTAAATTAAGATCAAGGATGATAAGGTCATAGACATTAATCTCAGCCTGTATTAAGGCCTCCTCACCATCGTAAGCGATATCGGTGGCATAACCCTCATGGCGCAGGCCCTGGGCCAGGCTGTCCGCCAGTTCTTTTTCATCCTCTACAATCAAAATACGCATTTCTATATCATATTATCCGATAAGTAAAGAGCTGGTAAAGAACCGCGCCATGGTATGTTGACAGGGTAACGGCTTTGTAATGTCGGCTGCGCTTGATTAGCGCCGGTATTTTATTAAACTCCCTATTATGGTGCTGTTCAGCTTCTTTTAAAAAGTCGGCAGATCTGCTCAGGGCTTTTTAGATCTTTACCTTATCTTTACCTTGCCTTTAGTATCCTTAAAAAGGAAAATCCGGGCAGAGAACAACCGCCCCTGATTTTAGAGAGGTGATAATTAATGAGAGAACGCATATATAGAATGATGTACGGGCGCAACGGGGCGGATGAACTCTCGCGGTTTGTCTGCATCGTTGCCTTAATCCTTCTTGTCGTCGCGATGTTCATTCCGCATACCATCAACCTCTTATTATGGCTTGTATCGCTCGGCCTCCTGATCTGGGCATATGTGCGGATATTCTCTAGAAATCTATATAAAAGGCAGGCAGAAAACGCCAGGTATTTAGCAGTAAGGCAGCGTATTACAGGTATTTTCCGCAATAAATATCAGCAATTCAAAATGAGAAAGATTTACCGCTATTTCAAATGCCCCGGATGTAAGGTTACCATCAGAATACCGAGGGGTAAGGGTAAGGGTATTATAACTTGCCCACGCTGCAGAACAAGTTTTCCAGGGCAAAGCTAACTTAGCCGATGTTCGGATTTATTGTCGCTAACAAAGGAGCTCTGACAAAAGAGCAGTTAGAGCGCTATCGGGGATGCTACTGCGGGCTATGCAATACCTTGCACAAACGTCACGGTCTGATAGGAAAGCTAACACTGAATTATGATATGACGTTCCTGGTGCTGCTGTTATCATCTCTATATGAACCGCAGGAAAACTACGGCTATGATCGATGCGGTCGATATCCCTCCAGGAAGCACAGGATCTGGTGTAACAAATTCACCGAATATGCCGCGGATATGACCATTGCGCTAAGTTACTACAAGTGCCTTGATGATTGGCAGGACGAACACCGTCTGCTCCGGCTGGGCTACGCCAGAATGCTGGAACCTCATTACCGGAAAACCAGTCTTCAGTACCCTCGCCAGTACGCCTGTATCGAGAAATGCTTTACAGAGCTGGGGAAACTTGAGAAATCCGGATGCAGCTTTCCTGATACAACCACCAACCTTTTCGGGCAGTTAATGGGAAGCTTATTTGCTTACGACCAAGATGATTACTGGGCTGAAGCGCTGGAACGAACCGGCACAGCGCTGGGGAAGTTCATTTATGTGATGGACGCCTGCCTGGATCTGGAATCCGATAAAAAGCACCGGCGCTATAATCCTCTTCTTGCCTGTGCAAATGCCGGAGTGAACAGCGAAACATATGAATTATTAACTATGCTGATAGGTGACTGCACACTCGAATTTGAAAAGCTGCCCCTGGTGCAGGATATCGCTATTATGCGTAACATACTGTACTCCGGCGTATGGCAAAATTACCAGATTGCAGCACTAAAAATAGCTAAACGCGGTGGTAAAAAATGATTGACGATCCTTATAAAGTTCTCGGGGTTTCATCCAATGCATCCGATGACGAGATTAAAGCGGCTTACCGTCGGCTGGTAAAAAAATATCATCCGGACCTGAATCCCGGCAACTCCGCAGCCGCTGAAAAAATGAAGGAATTGAACGCCGCCTATGACCAGATAAAAAATCCCCAAAAGTATGCTAATCAGACAGAGAACAGGCAAAACCAGGGCTACCATAACTATCAAGAATATCAGAGATATCAGAGTACCGAAAACAGTTATGATGACCCCTTCGATTTTGGCGGGTACCGCTGGCAGTCGTATGGATACGGATACGGGGACGGCGGACAGACGGCCTCAGAATTCTCCGCGGCTGAGCATTTCATACGGGCGAACGATTTTCGGAGTGCCTTGCACGTTTTGTCGGAAGTGACCGAAAGCCAACGCAACGGCAGGTGGTATTACTTGAACGCTCTGGCAAATAACGGTGAAGGCAATAACATTATAGCGCTTGAACATATCAGACAAGCGATCCGGCTAGAGCCCCATAATATTGAGTATCAGCGGGCATTGAACGTGATGCAAAACGGAGGACGCATATATCAACAAGCCGGCAGCGGCTTTCCCGGGGGATACATGAAGCCATCACTGGTTTGTCTGGGTTGTTGCCTGTCACAGCTATTATGCCACTTCTGTCGGTAATTGTGATATAAGTTGGATCTCTGAAAAATTTTATAATTAGAAGGAATGCTGTAATGTCAAGAATCATAGGGATAGATTTAGGTACAACTTACTCCTGCGTCGCTGTCGTAGAGTGCGGCAAGGCAGTGGTCATTTCCAATGCAGAGGGCGAAAAAACCACGCCATCCGTTGTCGCCTTTACTAAAGGTGGAGAGCGCCTGGTAGGTCAGAAAGCCAGGCGGCAAGCCATCACCAATCCTGAACGCACTATCAGTTCTATCAAGCGTGAAATGGGTACGGATTACCGGAAAAATATCGACGGTAAGCTATATTCTCCGCAGGAAATATCCGCGATGATACTGCAAAAGCTGAAAACTGACGCCGAAAGCTACCTTGGAGAGGCGGTTACCTCCGCCGTTATCACCGTGCCCGCTTACTTTACCGATGCTCAGCGTCAGGCTACCAAGGATGCAGGGATAATCGCCGGACTGGATGTCCAGCGGATTATCAATGAGCCCACCGCAGCCGCCCTGGCCTACGGCATCGAGAATGAACAGGCCCAAAAAATCATGGTCTATGACCTGGGCGGCGGGACATTCGATATTTCTATTCTGGAAATCAATAACGGCGTCATTGAAGTCCTGGCCACCGCCGGCAATAACCATTTGGGGGGTGATGATTTTGACCAGTGCATCGTGGATTATCTGGTCAAGGAATTTAAAAAGGAGACTCACATTGACCTTACCAGGGAGGCCGCTGCTATGCAAAGAGTCAGGGATGCCGCGGAAAAGGCCAAGATAGAGCTTTCAGACATTACTTCCGCCAACATAAATCTGACATTTATCGCCGTCGATAAGAACGGCCCGAGACACATGGATATCAACCTTACCAGGGCCAAGTTCAATGAGATAACCCATCACCTGGTAGACAATACACTGATACCGGTCCGCCAGGCAATAAGCGATTCCGGCCTCTCCGTCTCCGATATCGCCAAGGTACTCCTGGTCGGCGGCTCCAGCCGTATCCCGGCAGTGCAGGAAGCCGTGAAGCAGATTACCGGCAAAGAGCCGTTTAAAGGCATTAACCCAGATGAGTGTGTCGCCCTGGGGGCGGCTTTACAGGGCGGAGTGCTGGACGGAGGGGTGAGAAGCCTGGTGCTGTTAGACGTAACGCCGTTATCGCTGGGTATTGAGACCGTGGGTGGTATTTTCACGAAGATGATCGAACATAACACTACTTTGCCAATTACGAGGAGTCAGATATTCACGACAGCGGCCCCCTTTCAATCATCAGTAGACGTGCATATACTCCAGGGCGAGCGCGAAATAGCCGCCCACAATAAAACCCTCGGGAGGTTCCGGCTCGGCGGCATCAGGCGCGCCCCGCGGGGTGTGCCGCAGATCGAAGTGACTTTTACCATAGACGTGAACGGCATCGTGAATGTTTCAGCCAGGGACCTGAGCACCGGCAAGCAGCAACAGATCACCATCACCGCATCCTCCAACATGAGCCAGGAAGAGATTAACAAGGCCATCCGGGAAGCCCAGCAATACGCCTCCGAAGATGAACAGCGTAAAAAAGAGACCTTCGCTAAAGATAACCTGGAGAGGCTTATCTATCAGGCCGAGGGTACCAAGAAAAAGCTAACGAAAGAGGATAAAAGCAAGCTCGAAGATGTTGTTTCCAGGGCTAAAAAAGCGTTAAAAAGCAAGAATAGCCAGACGATTATGGCGGCATCCGATGAATTGACGCAACTATTATCATCCCTGACACAGGCTGATAATATGGCCTGAAGTCAGAACTTTAAGCTGTTCAATCATTTAATTTAATTTGCAACGCTTTACTTTATGGTAATTAAATTACCCAAATCAGACTGTCAATACCAATTTATATCAGCACCGTTACTGATGACGTCTTTATGAGGTAATAGCTATGGCTGAGCTAATTTCTATTTCTTCAGCAACTTTCGTAATTTGGAAAGTAAGTCAGGGCGAACAAGTTAGATTTGAGTCCCGGATGGCTTGGCAGCTTCATTCCAGGTAATAAGATTACCTTAGTGGTAGTACAACTGCCTGATTTCTATTCCCTCCAGATATAATCAAACTGCCAATTAGCCTTTTATTCCCAAAACTGAAATCCCGAAGATATCTGTCTTTATGGAAGCTCCTTTGAGAGGCGAAGCAGCCACAATTGTCTCCAGTTCCGCTCTGGTATAAGCAGCCTGAAGAGAAGTTTTTAAGCCCTGCTTCATAGACGGTCGTTTGATGGAAATACTGAAAAACCATTTTGTGAAGAATGGCAAGTCGCGGCGCAAATCAAATATACCATAGCGACCACCGGATTTCAGCACGCGATAAATTTCGCTTAAAATCCACCGAGGGTCCTCCCATTCATGTAATGAACCGCTGGAAAAAACTGCGTCAAAACTACCTGATGGAAAAGGCATCTCCATAGCATTGCCGGCTATATATTTAACACGTTCTGAATCAAAACCATACTCCCTGGCATTCTTCTCCGCCACCTCAATCATACTTTTACTGATTTCCAATCCTTCCAGAGAGGTATTCCGGGTCTTTTTCAACCACTCCAGGCCCAGATAACCCGGCCCGGGACCAATCTCCAGTGCCAGTCCCCTGGAAATG
>DAOUFH010000104.1:0-8944 GCA_034429955.1 Dehalococcoidales bacterium | reverse complement strand
CGGTTTGGGGTTGTCCACGCCGGCAGTGAAACGGAATTTGCCGTTTTCCATCTCCCACAGCGGGAAGTAATTGGTCCTGACAGCCATGCGGCAAACCTGTATGGCAGCATCGGTAGCGATTCTAAAACCGATAATGCAGGGAGCAAAAACGTGCAGGTATGCAAAACCGGTTTTAGCGGCCTCTTTGGCTTTCAGCAGCTTTTTGGCATAATCTTCCATGTTGCTGACGGTAGCGGTAGCCACGTAAGCCAGAGGATGCATAGCCATGATCAAAGGCAGATTCTTGGCTCCGGTGGGTTTGCCTCTTTGCCCCTTGCCGACCGGTGTGGTGGCGGTGGCGGCATGCAGAGGGGTCATGCTGGAACGCTGGTTACCGGTGTTCATATAACCTTCGTTATCGTAACAGACATACATCATATGCTCATTTCTTTCTGCTGCGCCGCTCAAGACCTGGAATCCTACATCAGAGGCATCGCCGTCGCCGGTGAAGCAGCAGACCGTAGCATCGCTGCCCATACGGCGCAACTGTCTGGAAATGCCGGTAGCGCTGGAGGCCACACCGGTCATAACACAGGCATAATAGGCGATTTTATGCCAGGCTCCCAGGTTCTGTCCGTGCAGAACAGGAGCAGAACAGCAGGGAGTGCCCACAAATACCATGTTTTTACCCAAAACCCGGGGAATAGTGCGGACAGTCAACTCGGCGGCACAACCGGCGCAATAGGTGTTACCACCGGCAAACTGGTCTTTTTCGATATAATAGTCAAATACTTTAGGATGCTTTCTCTCTTTCTGTAGCATAGCTAAATCTGCTCCTCCAGGGATATCCAGGTAAGCTCCTCATAAGGCTTGCCTTCGGAAGCAGCCAGAATATCCTTAAACATTCTCTCGATATTAGCAGCGGTGATATCCAGATTGGCAATGCCGTCGATAAAGCTCAGGATAGGCATATTGCCGATCTTAGGCGTCAAAGCTTTAATTTCAACACACATCGGGCCGGAGTTCCAGCCGAAACCAACGCTTCTATCCAGCACGCCGATGGCTTTGCGGCCTTTCAATACATTGGCCAGTTTCTCCTGGGGGAAGGGGCGGTAGAGACGAATCTTGACCAGACCGACCTTCTCGCCTTTATCCCTGAGGGCATCCACCACCGTTTTCGCAGTGCCGGTAGCGCTGCCGGAAGTCACCAGAATGACGTCGGCCCCTTCGCAGCGGTACTCCTCAATCTGCCCACTGTAGTAGCGTCCGAAAAAATCACCGTATTCTTTATCAATCTGATCGAATTTGGCTTTGGCTCGTTCCATGGCCTGCATATGCTTGTAGCGCAGTTCGGTATAAGCCACCAGCATACCATGTGAACCGGCGCCCAGCGGCACACCCGGTTTCAGTGTCATGCGCGGAGGCTGCTTCTTGAGTACGGAGAGATATTCATCCACATCTTCCTGCATAGGCAGCTTGACCGCTTCAGCGGAGTAGGAAACATAATAGCCGTCATAGTTGACCATGATGGGCAATTGAATATCATAATCTTCAGCCAACCGGTAGGCCTGGATAATGGCATCGATAATCTCCTGGTCGTCTTCCACAATCACCTGCAACCAACCGATATCCCTGACCGAGATCAGGTCCTGCTGAGAGGTGGAGACCGCATGGATACCCGGTATTTCACGGTTAACATTGACCATGACCACCGGTGCACGATAGCCGGAAGTCTGCATCATGGCATCATACATGAAGGCCAGACCATAAGAAGCCGTGGCCGTAAAAACTCTGCCGCCGGTCACACAGGCGGCGGTAACGGTATTCATGGCTGAATTTTCGCCTTCTACCTCTACCATATCGGTATCGATCAAACCGTCGGCCTTGAATTTGGTCAACTGTTCCACCACCTCGCTTTGAGGTGTAATGGGATAAAGCGCGATAACATCAGGACGGCAAAGCTTCACGGCATAAGCCGTGCAGGCATTGCCGGTAATAACGCGAGTTTCATGTTTTCTCATCTGTTTAACCATGTTACTCCTCCGGTACCATCGTTATGGCTTTTCTGGGGCATTCCTTGACACATACGCCGCAACCTTTACAAAATTCCAGATTAGGTTCGTAATGGTCGCCCTGATCGACCAGACACTGGGGAGGACAATACATAGCACAAATACCGCAGTAGTTGCATTTGGAGACATCTACTTTGGGGCGGCTGGTACGCCAGGTGCCGGTTTCCAAATACAGCAGAAGTTGATCGGCGTCCGACCAGCTGCTTTCATACGGGGTGGTAAATTTTTTCTTTATTGCCATTTCAGCACCTTCACCTCTTTGAATCCTCTCTCAACGCTGCGCTCGTTTCTCTGCAGCATTTCGCCGCTCAGATAATCGCTCAGAATTGATTTGATGGACTCCAATTTTACCCAACCGGTAGTAGCCGCGAAAGCCCCCAGCAGGCAGGTATTGGGAATATCCCGGCCGATCTCTTCAACCGCAATTTTGGTGGCATCGATAACACCGGCCAGAGTCAGATTCTTATCGACCCGGTCATTAAAATTCGAGCTATTCACGATCAAAATACCATTCTGCTTGAGTCCGGAGAAAAGGGTGGAAATCTTCATCAGTGTAGGGTCGATAACTACCATGCAATCCGGAGTATAAACCTGGGTCTTCTCCCTGATAGGCTTGTCATCCAAACGGGTGAAAGCCTGTACCGGAGCGCCGCGTCTTTCAAAGCCGTACATGGGGAAACTGGCGACGTATTTGCCTTCGGCCACAAAAGCGCTGGCTAACATGCGGGCAGCCGTAACTGCGCCCTGCCCTCCGCGTCCATGAATCCTGATTTCTTTCACAGTTTCTCAGCTCCTGAATATTATTAATATTCCAGATATCTCTTATTATCGATTTCGAATATTTCATAAGCAGATATCGATAAACAATATTAGGTAGTTTATTAAGATACGTGAATCGTGAAGGCTGCTTTATGAGTAGTAATTTTATTACGGACGCAATCGGAATTGTGAGTAATATCACAATATCAAATTTAACCGGAATCTGTCAATATCGATATCAATTTGATTAGTCCGGTCTATTAATACTCCGCAGCCTGGCCGATAGCCGTAATATGGCCTCCAACCCATATTATTATCCAAATATCCGCTAAATTATTCTTTGATTTAAAATTACGGATAAAAACGGCTTAAACCAGGGCCCGGGTAGTTTCAAGCTGAGCAATTTCAGCCTCGCTCAGGCCCAGCAATTCCGACAGCACAGAGTGATTGTGTTCACCCAGTAAAGGTGCTCTGGTGTAGTTACCCACCCTACCCTTTTCAGTCCTGTAAGGCATGCCCGTCAGGAGTATTTGTCCCAGGACGGGATGGTCCGTCGTTACGAAAAAGCCGCGTTCTCTAAGGTGCCGGTCGTTGGTGGCCTGTCTGGTACTCAACGAAGCTGCTGCCGTAATACCGGCTTTCTGCAGTTTATCGGCCAGAGCATACGAGCCGAAACGGCGGGTCCAGGCCGCAATATGGCGGTCCATACTGGCCTGGTTTTCCCAGCGGCTCAACTCATCACCGAATAACTCCTTCCGGGTCCAGGCCGGATCGCCCATCAAGTTGCAGAGTATTTTCCACTGCCGCTGATTTTCCACCGCAAGGGCTATCCATTCCTCCTCATCGGCGGTCCTTTTACAGGGATAGACGCCGTGAGGTGCCATGGCGGCATCTCTATTACCGCATAATTCACCCCGAGAGCCGTTAATGATATGGGACATCACCAGTTCACCCAGGTAGTTGGCACTGCCTTCGATCATGGCCGCATCGATATACTGACCCCGGCCGGTCTGCTGATGATAGTAAACGGCCGCCAGAATGGCGAAAGCGCCGTGTATAGCCTGGGCTCCGTCCGTCCAGGGCGAAACACCCACCACGCTGGGCTCACCGCCCGGAAAACCGTTGACCGAGGTAGCGCCGGAAAAGGCGTCGACAATCTCGGCGTAAGCCGGACGTTCCCGGTGAGGGCCGCTGCGTCCGTAGCCGGAGCCGGCATAGTAGATGATATCGGGTTTAATCTCTTTCATACCGGCATAGCTGAGTCCCCAGCGCTCCAGCACGCCGCCGCCGAAGTTCTCGGTTACGATATCGCATCGGGCAATCAGGCGTTTAGCCAGACTCTGAGCTTGAGGAGTGTTCATATTGAGGGTAATGCTTTTTTTACCCCAGGCCAGCGAGGCAAAACAGCTCCCCACATCCGGCCCGCTGCCCGCCAGACCGGGAGGAGCGCCCACCGTGCGCAGATAATCCAGACGGTTGGCAGTTTCCACCTTGATAACTTCCGCTCCCATAATGGAAAGCCATTCTGTAGCATGGGGACCGGCCCACATCTGGCAGAAATCCAGTACTCTTAGCCCTTTCAACGGCAATTTTGACATCGTATGCCTCCGCAAGTAGCTATCAGCCGACAGCTGTCAGTCATCAATTTCGAGATAGGGTGAGTATTCAGTTTTAGGTTTTAAGGGTCGGGTTAAAAATCCGACCTCACTGGTTTCCTCAAGCCTCTCCCTTTTCTAAAAAGGAGAGTTGGAGAGGGATTTTGATAACCTCCGTCAGTTAAAATCCCCCCTTTAATTTCCACTTTGACTAAATAGGCAGGTCATTTATCTCTTGTCTCTAAACTAATCACGAATAACTATATAATTCCCAGTTGTCTCAGCCTCACCAGTTCCGCCCTGGAATAACCCAGCCTGCCGCAGATAACTCTCTCATTATCCTGGCCCAGCAACGGGGCAGTACCGCTAATCCGGCCCGGCGTTTCAGACAGGCAGAAAGGCGGGCCGGGGTATTTGAGTTTGCCGGCAACGGCATGTTCCGCTTCCTGCCAGAAATGCCGGAACTCCAGTTGCTCGTCTTTGACCAGGTCCGCCACCGAGCGGACCAGCGAACAGGGGACGCTGTATTTAAGCGCCAGATCGTTGACCTCTTGCGCGGTGTGTTCCTGTGTCCAGACAGAGATCAACTGGTTCAATTCTACTATGTAGTCATTACGCAGCAACGGGTTAGCGAACATTTCCTCTTTGGACCAGTCCGGATTACCCAGCATCTCCATAACCCTGGCATAATGCGGGCCGATCCAGATAACCACATAGCCGTCCCGGCAGGGATAGAGAAATCCGCCGAATTTCTTGCGGCCCCACTCACGGGAAGGAATGAGCCCCTGAACGGCATAATAAGCCAGCTGCTGGCGGCAAATAGAAGCCACCGCCTCTTGCTGGGACAAATCTATATGGCAGCCTTTCTGCGTTGCGCGGCTATCGATAAGGGTGCCGAGAGTGGCGGTGGCTGCAGTCAGACCGCACATGATATCGGCGGCATGGTAGGACCCTTTGAGAGGTCCTGCGCTGAGCGGGTCTTTAACGCCCTCATCCGGATTGCCGAAGGCTTCAGCGCCGGAATGGGAGGCAATCAAATCATTGCCGGCATAATCTTTCAAGGGCCCGGTCTGGCCGAAGGGCGTGATAGAGGTCATTATCAGTTGAGGATTTATTTTATGGACTTTAGCATAATTAAGTCCCAGGGCAGTCATCTTTTTAGGAGGATTATTTTCGATCAAAACATCAGCCCATTTCAGCAGGGCTTTAAAAATTTTGAGTCCGGCCGCACTGTCCAGGTCGAGGGTTACGCTGGACTTATTGGTATTTAAAAACAGAAAGAGGCCGCTTTTTTCATAATGAGGTATATCGTTCGGGAAGGGGCCCCAGCTGCGGGCTTTATCGCCCGTACCGGGTTTCTCGATCTTGATTACTTCCGCACCCATATCGGCCATTAGCTTGCCGCAATAAGGGCCGGCCACAAATTCACAAAATTCTATTATCTTAACACCGTCTAATGCTTTTTTGGTCATTCGGCACTCCTAAACTCGGACAAGCGACTATTTAAACCAAAAATGACGATAAGATTCACTGATTTGTGGTTTGAATTGTTAATAAAGAAAATAAACTCCGACAGAGGCAGGAGTTTGAGACACATCCGGTTAACACCCATTTAACTCCAATTCAGTTAACGGTGTCAAACTTAGTCTGTAAAAACCGGCTGCCACACTAAAAAATGCGGTTGAAGTTGTCACTAAACCGCTACAGATTGCCGGTTTTGAGGACAGAGGAAAGTCGCCACCTGCACGGAGGCCGGACTTTTCCCCCAATGCAACATTAAAGGTTAAAAGTTAAGTTTATAGCTTTCGCCGGTTTTGGGCACGATGACTTCCGGCAGTCCCACTTCTCTTAAGGCCGCTGCCAGTGATTGAGCGGATTTCTCTTCTCCGTGCACGATGAAGACCTTGCGCCATTTTTTTACACCCTGTGAGACCCAGTTGATCAGGTCATTGCGGTCGGCATGAGCACTGAACTCGTCGAACACTTCCACCCGGCAGTTCAAAGGATAGGGCTCACCGAATATTTTGACTTCCGGGTATTTGTTCTGAATTTTGCGCCCCAGAGTATTCTCGGCCTGCCAGCCTACAATCAGTACGGTATTGCGGGCATCGCCGATATTGTTCTTCAGATGGTGCAACACCCGTCCGCTTTCAGCCATGCCCGAACCGGCAATCAGTATGACCGGCTTATTGATCTCATTCAGGGCTTTGGATTCATCGGTAGAGCGGGTATAATGCAGATGTTTGAAACCGAAGGGGTCGTCGCTGGACTGCAGCAGCTCATTGACCCTGTCATCGAAATTTTCCGGATGCAGCCTGAAAACCTCGGTGGCATCGGTAGCCAGAGGACTGTCAACATAAACCGGAATATCCGGGATATACTTCTGCAGCCGCAACCGGTGCAAGGTATAGACAATCTCCTGCGTCCTTTCCAGGGCAAAGGAGGGGATTATGATTTTACCGCCCTGAGCCACGGTCTCGTTGACTACTTTAGCTATCCGTTCTTCCAGGTCCGCAATATTGCGGTGCAGGCGATCGCCATAGGTACTTTCAATAATCAAAATATCGGCATCGGTTACCACTTCAGGGTCACGGATAATGGGCATATTGGGCCTGCCCAGATCGCCGGTATAGCAGATCTTAATATCTTTCCCGCGGTCCTGACAGTGCAAAATAGTTAAAGCAGAGCCCAGGATATGACCGGCTTCCCGGAACATGGCCCGCGCACCGGCGACCGGGAAAAAGTGATGATAGCCATGCGCTTCGATCAAGTCCAGAACCGGCGGGATATCGGCCCGGGTATAAAGCGGCTCTACAGGCGGTTCATTATGCCTGGCCCTGATCTTATTGACATAGGCAATATCATTCTCCTGGATGTGGGCGGAATCCAGCAGCATCACTTTGAGCAAATCGGCTGTAGCCAGGGTACAATGGATATCACCCTTGAATCCCTGTTTAACCAGAATGGGCACAGCTCCTATATGGTCGATATGTGCATGCGATAAAATTAGCGCATCCACCCCGGACGCATCGAACGGTATATAGAGGTTCCGTTCATAGGTGTCTTTTCTGCGTCCCTGGAAAAGGCCGCAGTCCAGCAATATTTTGTACCGGTCGCTTTCAATTAAATGTCTTGAGCCGGTTACGTCGCCGGCTGCACCTGTAAAGGTAATTTTTATCATCTAGAGCGCCTTCTTTCCGCTTATTGACTGTCTCAAATACCAGCCTTTTATAATATCCACGATTTCCTTAGGGTCATCACTGATTCTAAGCAGCTGCATATCATCCGGGCTCATATAACCGTTAGCCACCATATGGTTTTTCAGCCACTCTATGAAGCCATTCCAGTATTCCGAATTAAAGAGTATCACCGGGAAAGGCCTGCTTTTGCCGGTTTGAATCAAGGTCAGCACTTCAGTCAGCTCATCCATAGTGCCCAGACCGCCCGGGACGATCACGAAGGCCGTAGAATACTTGACCAGCATGATTTTACGCACGAAGAAGTGATTGAAATGCAGTGTAACATCGGTGAAAGCATTGCAGACCTGTTCCTCCGGCAGTTTGATATTCAAACCGGCTGACTTGACTCCGGCTTCCTGGGCACCCAGATTGGCGGCTTCCATAGCCCCGGGGCCGCCGCCGGTGATGATATTAAAACCTTCTTTACCTATCAAGTTGGCTATTTCACGGGTTTTTTCATAAACCGGCGTGCCGGGCTTCAACCTGGCTGAACCATAGAATGTAACCGCAGGGCTGAGTCCGGCCAGGGAGTCAAAGCCTTCAACCAACTCTCCGATGATGCGGAATAACCGCCAGGACTCCTCTTTCTCCAGCTGGTTAATTTCATATCTGTCAACAGCCATAACATACTCCAGGTTATATTTACATTACTTTATTGAACATTATAACAGCTTGATGCAGGCGTAATACAAACTTTTTTATTTTCACGTTGAAAAAGACCGGCGGTGGCAATGCTCAGCTTCAAATGCTATACTGCCAGTAGACTAAAAATCATTACACAGGAGAACCGCTTATGAAACGTGGCGACGGCAGGACCTATAATCAGCTGCGCGATATTAAAATAACCCCGGGTTATCTGGCTTACGCAGAAGGGTCCGCTTTGATAGAAATAGGCAAAACCCATGTAATCTGCGCAGTTACTCTGGATGACAGGGTCCCGCCGTTTTTAAAAAATACCGGAAGGGGCTGGGTCACAGCCGAATACTCCATGCTGCCCCGAGCGACACTGAACCGGACTCAGCGCGATGCAACTCAGGGTAAAGTTAACGGCCGCAGCCAGGAAATACAGCGGCTGATCGGCCGCTCGCTCAGAGCGGTAACCGACTTAAACTCCTTCGGTGAAAGGCAGTTGATTGTAGATTGTGACGTGCTGCAGGCCGATGGCGGCACCCGTACAGCTTCCATCACCGGCTCTTATGTAGCGCTCTATCAGGCCTTTAAAAATATGAAATCGATGGGGCTGATATCCAAAATGCCGCTGACCCAGGCCGTAGCGGCTACCAGCGTAGACATCATCCAT
>DAOUFH010000103.1:0-17184 GCA_034429955.1 Dehalococcoidales bacterium | reverse complement strand
GACGCCGTATTCGGGGAAAATAGGATGTTCGGTGATTACATCTGTTTTAACCGGCCTGAAGGTGTTGAGACCTACATGCAGGGTGACGAACAGGCAGTGAACTCCCAGCGACTTAAGACGGGAGAGCAGTTCGGGCGTAAAATGCAGTCCGGCAGTGGGCGCAGCTACGCTGCCTTCCGGTTCGGCATAAACGGTTTGATATCTTTCGGGATTCTGCAACGTGGCGTGGATATAGGGCGGCAGGGGCACATTGCCGATACGGGGCAGGGCGGACTCATCTGAGAAGCGTACGATGCGGATACCGGCTTCCCCCAGTCCGGTTACCTCGGCAAAGACTTCGGGAGCGCCCTGCATATCGGCTAGCAGGCCGGTTTCAACCCTCTTTTTAGAGCCTATCAAAGTTTCCCAGAGATTGGGCTCCAGACGCCTGAGCAGTAAGATTTCGATCTGCCTGCCGTTGTCCCGGCGTGTGGCATATAGACGGGCTTTGATCACCCGGCTGTTATTGAAGACCAGGACATCACCCGGCTGGAGATAGTCGGGCAGGTCGTAGAAGAAACGATGAGTCAGCAACCGGGTAGAACGGTCTATGACCAGCAGACGCGAATGGTCGCGCGGTTCGATGGGATTCTGCGCGATAAGTTCCTGCGGCAGTTCATAGTTGTAATCAGAGGTCTTTAATGGGAGCATGCTTTATTCTAGCAGGTAGGCACTGCGGCTGTCAGTTCTCGAATACGAAAGAGAGGGAAGATAAATATTACCAATAATTCAATAAAATCAAAATTTGAAATTCAAAACTAAAGACTGAGCTCTAAGCACCAGATTTTAAACAATTCGTGAATCCTGATTCACGAATCAAAACACCCTTTCCCAAAACTTAAAACCTGGAACTTGTTACTTAAAACTGATAACTGACGGCTATCAGCTATTTCCCCACCCCGGCCAGCTTCTGCCCGAAATCCAGCAACTTTTCCACCCTGTCCGGCTGATTGGTCTCGGTATAGATGCGCAGCAGCGGCTCAGTGCCCGAAAAGCGAATCAGCAGCCAGGAGCCGTCCTGTAGCGTAAACCGGAATCCGTCCAGGTTATCGACTTTAGCCAGAGATATGCCGTCGATAGCCTCGAATCGGGCGTTTTTAACCCGCTCGAAAATAGCCGGTCGTTCAGATTCGGGAAAATGGAAGTCGCGGCGGTGATAGTAGTGCGGGCCCACCAGGCTGAACAGGTGTTCCAGCAACTGCGCAACACTTTTGCCGCTGCTGACCACCAGGTCCAGGAAATAAAGCCCGGCCAGAATAGCATCCCTTTCCGGGATATGGCCGCGGAAGCCGTATCCTCCGCTCTCTTCCCCTCCGATAATGGCCTTATTTGCCAGCATGGCAGGGGCTACGTACTTGAACCCCACGGGGGTCTCGATTACCGGCACTCCGTACAGTTCGCCCAGCTTGTACAGCATACTGGTGGCATTAACGGTCTTGATAAGGGGGCCGCGCAGCCCGCGGATCTCCAGCAGGTAATAGGCCAGCAGGGCATAGACTTCCAGCTGGGTGACGAAACGCCCGTTTTCATCCACGATACCGATACGGTCGGCATCGCCGTCGGTAGCTATGCCGATATCGGCACGGTCGTGCTTGATCTTTGCGATCAGTGTATCCAGATTCACCGCAATAGGCTCAGGATTGATGCCAGGGAAGGCCGGATTTCTTTCGCTGTTAAGCTCGTTTACGGCCGCTTTTCCGCCGGACAACAGGCGTTTCAGGCAGCCGGAGCCGGCCCCGTACATGGAATCGATGACAATTTTTAAATTGCTGGCTTTGATGCGCTCGATATCCACCAGTTCGGTCATACGCCGGAGATAGGGGGGATCGAAATCGCAGTGTTCGATTTTAGCGCCGGCTGGGGACGATGAGACCTTATCCGGAGAATCGTCTTTTGAATTCCAGAGCCGGGCGATGTTCTTTTCGACTCCGGCGATCATCTCTGACGGTGCGCTGGCGCCGTCCAGGGATTTGATTTTAAAACCGTTATAAGCGGCCGGATTATGGCTGGCGGTAATCATAATGGCGGCGGCAGCCTGCCGTGCTGTCACGGTATAGCTGATTTCGGGCGTGGGAGTGGCATGTGAGCTGAGATAAACCTGCAGTCCGGCCCCGGCGGCCGTTGCGGCGCAGGCTGAGGCAAAATCCTCTGAAGCGAAACGGGTGTCATAGCCGATTACCAGTCCTTTTTCAGCCAGTCCGGATTGTTTCAGGTAATCACACAGGGCCTGGGCACAGATACGGACATTATCGAAAGTGAACTCACGGGCAATAACCGCCCGCCAACCGTCAGTGCCGAATTTAATCGGATTGATTTTGCTCATTTTATCTACCTGCTCATGTTTTAGTAACAAAAAGGGGGCTGTCAGCCCCCTTTTGCTAGATGCTTACTGGCTTTTCTTCTTGCCGAAGGCTTCTTTTTTCAGTATGGCAGCCTTATCCGTTTTTTCCCAGGGCAGGTCAAGGTCAGTTCTGCCGAAGTGGCCGTAAGCTGCGGTCTGCCGGTATATCGGACGGCGCAGGTCCAGTGTGCGGATAATGGCTTCTGGCCTGAAATCAAAATGCTTTAGTACCAGCGCCAGGATTTCTTCGTTATCAATCTTTTCAGTCTCGAAAGTCTCGATTGAAACCGAGAGAGGATGAGCGACTCCGATGACATAAGAGATCTGTATCTCACAGCGGTCCGCCAGTCCGGCCGCCACTACATTCTTGGCGACATAACGGCCGAAATAAGCTGCGGAGCGGTCGACTTTGGTAGGGTCTTTACCGGAGAAAGCCCCGCCGCCGTGGCGGGCCATGCCGCCGTAGGTATCGACCAGGATTTTACGTCCGGTAAAACCGGTATCGGAAGCCGGACCTCCAATCACGAAACGTCCGGTGGCATTCACATAGATGTCGGTCTTTTTATCCATCAGTTCCGCCGGAACGATAGGATTGATGACCTGTTCGATGATATCTTTTCTGATGCGTGTCTGTGTAACATCCGGGTCATGTTGCGCGCCTATCACTATGCTGGAGATATGATAAGGTTGTCCGTATTTATATTCGAGAGTAATCTGGGTCTTGCCATCCGGCCGCAGATAGTCCAGGAATTTCTTTTTGCGGACCTCGGCCAGGCGGCGGGCCAGCCTGTGGCTGAGAGCGACCGGCAGCGGCATTAACTCAGGGGTTTCGTTGCAGGCAAAGCCTACCATCATCCCCTGGTCTCCGGCCCCGGTTTTATCCAGGTCGTCCGCTTGCTGTCTGGCTTCCTTAGCTTCAACCGCTTTGTTGACGCCCAGGGCAATATCGGCGGACTGCTTGTTGATGGAGACCAGTACACCACAGGATTTCGCTTCAAAGCCATAGTCCGGATTGGTGTATCCAATATCGGCCACGACTTTGCGGACCAGTTCCTGTATTTCGACGTAAGTCGAGGTAGTAATTTCGCCCATGACGATTACCAGCCCGTTGGTAACGGCTGTCTCACAGGCTACCCTGGAGTAAGGGTCATCTTTAAGCATAGCGTCCAGAATGGCATCCGAAATCTGGTCGCAGACTTTATCGGGATGACCCTCGGTGACAGACTCTGATGTAAATAAATACCTAGGTGAACCCATAAAACAGTTAGACAAATTTTTTCCTCCTTATTTATCCAACCACCGCTAATATTTTCAATATTCCCGGTGAGCGCTCATTCCCACAGAACGGATTGAACTCTCACTGTGAATGATTGAATTTAAATTAGTATGATTTCGCCGGTAGTCCGATTGCCGGAGAACCAGATATGCAGTTCAACTGATTGTTTAAGTTCCCTGTTCCCAACCGGCCAGATACTTTTTCTGTTCGGCTGTCAGTTTATCAATTTTAACGCCCATGGACTGTAGTTTGAGCCGGGCGATTTCTTTATCGATGTTTTCGGGAACTTCGTAGACTCTGGTCTTGATTTTGCCATGATTCTTATGCATATATTCCAGGCACAGGGCCTGATTGGCGAAGCTCATATCCATGACCGAAGCCGGGTGTCCCTCGGCAGCGGCCAGGTTAATCAGCCGGCCTTCACCCAGCAGATAGATTTTTTTGCCGTTTTTAAGGTCGTATTCATCGACCATCTGACGGGCCTCGCGTTTTGAAACGGCCATCTCGGCCAGGGCCGGGATGTTGATCTCGACGTTGAAATGACCGCTGTTGGCGACGATGGCCCCGTCTTTCATGACTTCGAAATCTTCTTTGTCGATCACATTGATATCGCCGGTCAAGGTGATGAAAATATCCCCGATTTTGGCCGCCTCTTTCATAGGCATCACCTGATAACCGTCCATAACGGCTTCCAGGGCTTTCAGCGGGTCGATTTCAGTAACCACCACTTTGGTGCCCATGCCTTTGGCCCTCATGGCCATGCCCCGGCCGCACCAGCCATAACCGGCTATTACCGTTGTTTTACCAGCCCACAGGACGTTGGTGGCACGGGTAATTCCGTCGAAGGTGCTCTGGCCGGTGCCGTAGCGGTTGTCGAAGAAGTGCTTGGTCATAGCATCGTTGACAGCAATGATAGGATATTTCAGGGCTTTTCCCTTCTCCATGCTGCGCAGTCTGATGACGCCTGTAGTGGTCTCCTCGGTGCCGCCGACCACCTTGTCCAGCATATCCTTGCGCTTGGTATGCAGAGTGGTAACCAGGTCGGCTCCGTCATCCACCGTCATCTGGGGGGCGTAATCAATAGCCGAGATAATATGTTTGTAATAGGTCTTATCGTTCTCGCCTTTGATGGCGTGAGTGGGGATCTCATATTCCACCAGGGCGGCGGCGACATCGTCCTGGGTTGAAAGCGGGTTCGAAGCGCATAATATAACATCCGCTCCGCCGGCTTTGAGAGTCAGGGCCAAATTGGCCGTCTCGGTGGTGATATGCAGACAGCCGGCTACTTTCACCCCTTTGAGCGGTTTTTCACTGGTGAAGCGTTCTTTTATCAGTTTTAAAACCGGCATTTCACGGGCTGCCCAGTTGATGCGCTGTCGTCCGCCCTCTGCCAGCTTGATATCTTTTACATCATAGTTTTTTGTCGACGCCATTTTTCACGGTCTCCTTAATATCGAATTGATATGCGTTATAACTCCTGATTATAAATGCTGCATAATCATTAATTATAACAGAATTGGAATAGTTATTTTGGAGTTTTGGGGAAAGAAGAAGCTACTGCTGTTAACCTGCCCTGCCCGGTTTTCATCTTGATTGAGGTTTCATGATTAATTAACAATAAAAATCCCCAAAATCCCCCTTTCTCATAAAGCATTAATCCGGATTCATTAATCGCAATTGACCCTTTTCCGTGCCGTATTGACGACAGCCGGTTGTTCTGCTAGTATTTAGGTGTGCCTAAAAGTTAGGTATCCCTAAATACGGAGGTGGGCTATGAATAACACCACCCAGGAATACCTGGAGGTTTTATATACCTTAACCCAGAATAACCAGAAAGCCGGCACCAGCGAAATTGCCCGCAAACTCAATGTAGCACCGGGCAGTGTCACTGAAAAACTCAAAAAGCTGGCTGAGGAAGGTTACCTGATTTATTCGCCTTATCAGGGTGTCAGCCTGACTCCTTCCGGCTTTGAGCTGGCTCGTAAAATGGCCCGCAAGCACCGCCTGCTGGAACGTTTTCTGCATGATACTTTGCATATCGGTAATGATAAGGTACACAGTGAAGCCTGCGCCATGGAACACGGACTCTCCGATGAGACTGAGAGGGCGCTCTGCCAGTCGCTGAAATCACCGGCCAGATGCCCGGATGACCAGATGGAAATCCCGCCCTGCGATTTAAAGTTTAAGAACTGTCAGGAATGCAAGATGTGGCAGGGCGACAACCTGGATGAGATCGGCAAACGGGACAAGAATGTGGTCTCTGTTTCATCGCTGAAAAAGAAGCAGGAAGCCAGGGTCGCTTTTATCCGGGGAGATAACAAGGCTCTGAAAAGGCTGCAGGACCTCGGCTTGACGCCGGGCACTAAAATCCGCATCAACCGCATCGCGCCTCTGAGAGGCCCGGTGGAAATTTCCCTGAGGGGCTGTAAGCTGGCCCTGGGGGATGAAGTGGCCTGCAATGTCTTTGTCGAACGTGAAGCATAAAAGGTATTGAGAAAGGACTTTACTGTGAATCAAAATAGCAGCCTTGCAGGGGTGCTCGCACCTGAGAAAAAAGGTATCACTCTGGCCCTGGCAGGCAATGCCAATGTCGGTAAAAGCGCTATTTTTAATCAGTTGACCGGTCTGGCCCAGGAAACCGGTAACTGGGCCGGCAAAACAGTGGGCGTCAAAGAAGGCAAACTGCTGCATCACGGTTTGGAAATCGAGGTAGTGGACCTGCCCGGGACATATTCTTTCAATTCATATTCTCCCGATGAGATGATGACCCGCGAATATATCCTGCAAAACCGTCCGGACGCCGTTATCAATGTGCTGGATGCCACTTCGCTGGAGCGTAATCTTTTCTTTACCCTGCTGCTGAAAGAGCTGGATATTCCCTGTGTTATCGCTTTGAACTATACCGATATCGCCAAGAAAAAGCATATTCACATCGACCAGTCCAGATTGGCCGAGATACTGGGTTTCCCGGTCATCAACACGATTGCCATAAAGGGCATCGGGGTGCATGAACTGGTGGATGCGGCCCTGGAGATTATTCAGTCCTCAGGGGCAAATAGCCGGACAACGGTCAAATACGGACCTGAGATAGAAAACCGGCTGCAGAGGCTGGTTCGGAGCCTGGAGGAAGTGGGGGAAAAAGAACATTCCCGCTGGACAGCCCTGAAACTGCTGGAACAGGGCAATGATATCAGTCTGGATATCGAGAGCCGCTACCCTGAAATAGGCAGCCTGAGCAATAAACTGGCCGGGGAACTGGAATCCATACACGGTGAAGATACCTCGACCGTTATTGCCTCTGAAAGATATGCCGCAGCGGCTAAAATCGCCCGGGAAATCGCTACTGCGGAAACCTCTGAAAACAAGTCCGGCAGCTTTCTGGATAATCTGACGCTGCATCCCGTCTGGGGTTATGTTTCTTTCCTGGTTACCATGGCGGCTATCCTGGTTTTTATATCCTTTTTCGGCGGCTGGATAACCGACCTGATTACGGGCGCTTTCGAGTTCTTCAATCCCCATACTACCAATCCTGTCGGGCTGGTTTTATGGGATGGTGGCGTGGTGGGGTTATATGCCGCTCTATCGGTGGCGGCCGGTTTTATACTGCCTTTTTATTTTATACTGGCCTGGCTGGGTGAAAGCGGCTATCTGCCCAGAATCGCTTTTATCATGGACCGGCCTTTCCATTTCCTGGGACTGCACGGTCAGTCCAGCCTGCCCCTGATGATGGCCCTGGGCTGCAGCGTGCCGGCCTGTCTGGCCTGCCGCATACTGGAAAACAAGCGGGACAGGTACATCGCCACTTTTCTGGCCACGCTGGTACCCTGCTCGGCGCGCTCTTCCGTGGTGCTGGGACTGGTGGGCGCTTTTATCGGCTGGCAGTGGGCGATTCTGCTGCTGATTTTCCAGTTCGGCCTGATTTTCGTCATAGGCCTTATTTTGAATAAAATCAATCCAGCCAAATCGCCGGGTATTATCATGGAAATCCCGGAATACAGAATCCCATCTCTCAAAATCGTCTGGAGACAGGCCTGGTTCAGGTTCAAGGACTTCCTGTCTATCGGTATACCCTTGATTGTAATCGGCAGCATGGTCATCGAGGTCTTCAAAGTTTTGAACTGGCTGGACTATATCACCGGCTTTTTGACGCCGGTAACGGTCTCCTGGCTGGGTCTGCCGGCCTTCAGCGGTGTGCTGCTGATAATCGGTATTCTGAGAAAAGAAGCCAACCTGGCCCTGCTCATCAGTCTGGCCGGCGGGGCGGCGGTGACCACGATTATGTCGCCGCTGCAGATGGTGGTCTTTTCAATCGTAATTATGCTGTACATACCCTGTATCTCGACGATAGCCGTGATGATACGTGAGACCGGTCTTAAAATCACCCTGGCGATGGCGGCGGCTGAAATAGGCCTGGCTATATTAATCGGAGGCCTGGCTTACCGTATCCTGCCTTTGATTACCGGTCTGACCTGATTTTGGCGTCAGCGCGCCGGTTACAGCCGTTTTATGAGCCAGATCATAGTCTCTCCCCGCAGTCTGCCTTAAAATGAAATCAGATGAAAATAAGGACAGGCAACGGGGGAGGAAAGAGATGGCCGGTAAAGTATTACGCCAGATAATCGAGATTGATGAGTCCAGGTGCAACGGCTGTGGGCTGTGTATCGATTCCTGTGTCGAAGGAGCACTGGCCCTGGTCGACGGTAAAGCCAGACTGGTCAAAGATCAATATTGTGACGGTCTGGCGGCCTGTTTAAAGGAATGCCCGCAGGGCGCACTGAAAATTGTGGAACGGCAGGCCGAGGCCTTCGATGCAAGAGCGGCTGTGGCCAATCTGGCCACTGCCGGGCAGAACAAAGACGCCGGAGGGTGTAATTGTCCGGGTTCCGCAGTCCGTCAGTTTCCGCAGGCTGTTGCGGAACAACCATGTGCGGGAAAACAACCCTCTGCACTGAGTCACTGGCCGGTACAGCTTAGTCTGGTCCCGCCGGGAGCCGCCTTTTTACAGGATAGCGACGTCCTTTTAACCGCCCAGTGCGTACCTGTGGTTTATCCCAATCTGCATCGTGATTTCCTGGGAGGGCACAGCATAATGATCGCCTGTCCTAAACTGGATGACGCTGCAGTTCACCTGAACCGGCTGACTGCAATATTGCGGCAAACAGCTATCCGCAGCCTGACAATATTAAGAACGGAAGTGCCATGCTGTTCGGGTTTGAGCCGGATTGCCCGTCAGGCGCTGGCCTTGAGCGGTAAAAATATGCCTTTCCGGGAAGTGGTCATATCTATCAACGGGGAGGTAAAGGACGGAATTCAAGCTAAGTAATAGTTAAAGAAGGGTAAAATAGCGTCCGGTTCTTAGCGATTGGATTCTCGTATTATACTTTCACCCGTTAAAAATTAAAAACGAATAAAATTGCAACTTACAACTAATAACCGGCGGCTGATAACTGCCGGCTATTAATATCTGCTGGTAAAAGGGGGCGGATTATTGTTATAATACCTATTAAACCAAATCACAGTGACAAAAGGAGAATGAGCTATGGCAGAAATTGTTAGATACAGATGTAGCGGTTGCGGCTGGATTTACGACCCCCGATTCGGCGATGCAGCGAATGAAGTGTCCAGAGGAGTTGCCTTTGAAGACTTACCGGCCAAATTTATTTGCGGCGTCTGCGGTTGTACCAAAGAAAAATTTGTCAAACACGATGTCATCGGCGGCGCTCCGGAAGCCAAGAAACCCGCTGCTAAAAAGAAGAAATAAACTAGTAGAAAAAGGGGGATTGTAATCCCCCTTTTTATTTTGAAGGAGAAGGGGCAAAACGGCTTAGCTATCAGCCGATGTCCCAGATACTCTGCAATTCGCTATATTCCACCAGGCCGCTTTCGGCCAGATTTTCTACTTCCAGGCCGGCCTCCACTGCGGCGGCCACCGGATTAAGTCCTCCTAACAGGATAATGCCCACCCTGTTCAAACCTACTGCGATCTGACAGACCGGTTCACTGGTATTGCCCAGAACTAATACGCCCTGTATACCGGCGGCTTTTAGCTGTTCGAGTTTTTCTACCACATGTCCGCGAGATACAGCCGGAATTTCACGGAAATTTGCCAGGATCATGCCGCTGGCAGTCGCAACTACCTGGCTGACCGAGGTCATGCGCGCCCGGATATATTGTTCCGAAGGGTCAAGCGATGTGCCGGCATAAGCGATCAGGGCCACGAAACGGCGGGCCAGATTGTTTCTGATTTCCAGTATGCCGCCGAAGCGGGATTCGATGGGAATGCCGGCTTTGAGCAAGGTGCCGTTGACCACCACGCTGCAGACTGTGGCCAGACCTATTTTGCCGGCCGGGATTATGACCGAACCGATTTTCTCTCCGGCCCGGGCCAGCTTGACCAACTGGCTGACCGCCAGACCGGACTTGAAAACAGGTTTAATGGCTGCCAGCACCTGATCGAACTGGGCGATGTTGATTATAGAGGTATTGACAGGCACCAGACCGCTGCGTCTGACGGGGTCGAAGGTAGTTCTGAAAGCTAGCATTTCGAGTTTGTCCAGGATGAAACCTACCTGGTCGGGCGCCAGGGCCATACGCAATTCTTCAACTCCCTGGGGAGTCAGCATCCGCCCGTCCCTGCCCATTGGTTGGGTATACCCGCGTTCATCGGTAATCCGCAGATGGTAGCGCACTGCCCGCTCGCTTAAGAAAATGCCGTAACGTTCAAGTTCGCGGGCAATGGTAATCGAGCCCAGCGGCTCGGAAGACTCACTCAATACCTTCAAGATAGAGACGACTTTACGCTCGGTATCCGAGCCGGCACCCTGTACCAGCCGGATGTCTCTTTCTTCTCTGATGAAATTTTTGGCCACCTCGACCTCCGCAAAGCAAGTTGCTGCCGGATTTATATTCAGTCTGTGCGATTAGCGCCGGCCATCTGTGCAAAATATTGGTGAAAACGGCTATCGCCGGTCAATTCCGGATGAAATGAGGTCGCCAGCATATTATTCTGGCGGGCCGCTACAATGGTGCCGTCCGGCAGTTTGGCCAGGACGGAAACCTTGTCCTCTACTTTTTCAATCAGCGGCGCACGGATAAAAACGGCATGGAAAGGTTCGGGGCCCAGGACAGCAACTTCCAGGTCGATTTCGAAACTGTCCACCTGTCTGCCGAAGGCATTGCGTCTGACCTGGATATCCATTACCTCCAGCGGGGCCAGACGGGACTGCTGCGAATTGGTGACCTGTTTAGCCAGGCAAATCATACCGGCGCAGGTGCCCCAGACCGGAAAACCGCGTCCTATCATCTCTCGCAGGGGATTGAAAATGTCGAAGATGTGCATCAGCTTAAGGATGGTGGTGCTCTCCCCGCCGGGGATAATCAGTCCGTTCAGCTCGCTCAGCTGGGAGGGTAGACGAACATCTACGGTCTCTATTTTTAATCTGCGAAGAGCTTGAACATGCTCTATAAAAGCGCCCTGCAAGGACAGGATCCCGATTTTCATATGCTTCCTTTCTTGACCTGTTAAGAACAATGTTAGCACAACAGGGTGAGAGATGACAGTCTGACATGGGGATAGTGCGGTTGAAAAAAGAAGGGGCATAAAAACATTAACGGGCTTCAAGATTTACACCCTGAAGCCCGTTATTAGCTAGTCCCCCGCCCCAGGAGGAGCTAACCCTGAGTTAGATAATGGGAAGATATTCCTTCAATTCGTAATCGGTGACTCTGGTGCGGAATTTATCCCATTCAATCTTCTTGTTCTGAATGAAAGCCTGGAAACAATGTTCACCCAGGGCTTCTTTAACCAGCTTGCTCTTTTCCATCAGCTCGACCGCTTCTTTCAGGTTGCCGGGTAAGGTGCCGATGCTCAGTTTCTTGCGTTGCTGATCGGTCATATGGTAAACATTGCCTTCGGCCGGAGCCGGAGCTTCCAGTCCTTCTTCAATTCCTTTCAATCCGGCGGCCAGCAGGACGCTGAAAGCCAGATAAGGATTGCAGGCCGGATCGGGAGAACGAATTTCAAAGCGGGTGGCATTCTCTTTACCGGGCTCGTAACCGGGGACTCTGACCAGGTCGGAGCGGTTGCGGATAGCCCAGGATAGATAGACCGGTGCTTCATAACCGGGAACCAGACGCTTGTAAGAGTTGACCCATTGATTGGTGATGGCTGTAAATTCGGGAGCGTATTTCAACAGGCCGGCTACGTAGCTCTGGGCCAGTTTGGAGAGATGGAACAGTCCGTTCTTATCGAAGAAGGCGTTTTTGCCGCCCTTGAAGAGCGACTGATGAACGTGCATACCGGAGCCGTTGATGCCGAAAACCGGCTTGGGCATAAAAGTAGCGTAAACGCCATGTTTGGCGGCAATCTCTTTGACGATGAGGCGATAGGTCATCACCTGGTCGGCCATGGTCAAAGCATCGGTATAACGCATGTCAATTTCATGCTGGCTGAAGGCCACTTCATGGTGCGATTTATCGACGCCGATGCCCATCTCTTCCAGAGCCAGAACGGTCTCGTTTCTCAGTTCGGTGGCCGCATCCAGGATGGTCATATCGTAATAACCGCCTTCATCCAGGCCTTCGGTTCCTTTGTCATTCTTAAAATAAAAGTATTCCAGTTCGGGGCCGACATAGAAAGTGAATCCCATATCGGTGGCTTTTTTGATATTTCGCTTGAGTACCTGACGGGGGTCGCCTTCAAAAGGCTTGCCGCCCGGTTCGCGGATATCGCAAATCATGCGGGCCAGGGCCACATCTTCTCTGGGTCTCCAGGGCAATAGCTGGAAGGTATCCAGGTCCGGTACCGACATCATATCGCTTTCATCGATACGAGAAAAACCGTGCACTGACGAACCGTCAAAACCCATGCCGTTATCGATTGTGCTTTCAAGCTCGGATACCGGGATGGCGTAGCTTTTGAGCTGTCCCAGAATATCCGTGAACCACAGTTCGACAAATTTTACATTGTGTTCGCGGGCCATCTTGAGAACATACTCTTTGCCATCTTGTTTACCTTTCTTTTCGAGAGCCATGATAACTCCTCCTGTTTATTTTTTGGGGCGGCTAGCTAATTTTTTCCCCTTTAAATTCATCATATTATATTATCTAAATGTTACAAACATATTACAGACATCCGGTCTGCTTTGGCCTGAGAGCGCCAAATGACCGGAGTTTTTGCAGACGGCGATTATTCTTCACCGTAGGCGCGCTCGCCGTGTTGCGAGATATCCAGTCCTACGCTCTCTTCGGTCTCATTGACGCGCAGTTTCAGGGTTACATCTACCAGTTTGCCCAGCAGCCAGGTCATACCGAAGGAGAAGGCCCAGATTACGGCTACTGCCATGAGCTGTTTCAGGAAGAACAACCAACCTCCGTGAATCAGTCCCTGGGCTCCCATACCGTTGACTGCCAGGGCGGCGAACAGACCGGTAGCCAGCGTACCCCAGGAGCCTCCCATGCCGTGGACCGCCCAGACATCCAGAGATTCATCCACTCTCTTGCGCAGGCGGAACTGAATACAAAAGTAGGCAATGAAAGAGGCAATAACGCCGATGACGATGCCCATCAACGGCGAGACATACCCTGAAGCAGGAGTGACGGCGCCGAGTCCGGCAACTGCGCCGGTGACGATTCCGGTGACGGTAGGCCGGCCGAAATACCAGCTTAAGAGCATCCAGGTGAAGGCTCCGGCAGCGGCGGAGAGATTGGTAGTCACAAAGGTGCTGGCGGCCAGTCCTCCCGAAGTGAGGGCGCTGCCGGCATTGAAACCGAACCAGCCGAACCATAAAAGTCCGGCGCCGATAACCACCATGGGCACATTATGAGCTGACAGCGGCATACCGTCATAGTAATCCTTGCGCGGTCCCAGCAGGACGGCCATGGCCAGGGCTGAAACACCGGCGGTGATATGAACTACGATACCTCCCGCGAAGTCCAGGACACCCAGTTTGGCCAGCCAGCCTCCACCCCAGACCCAGTGAGCGACCGGTATATAAACGAAAGTAAACCATAACACTGAGAAGACCACCAGGGCTCCGAATTTAATGCGTTCTACCACAGCGCCGGTAATTAATGCGACAGTGATTACTGCGAACATCATCTGGAAGATCATGAAAGAGAGGTGGGGAACGGTAGAAGCATATATCGGGGAGGGGTCCTGTCCCACATTGCGCAGCCCGATATAATCGAAACCTCCGATAATACCCCAGTGGTCTGTGCCGAAGGCCAGACTGTAACCGTATAAAGCCCAGAGGATACCGATGACACCCAGAGACATGAAGCTCATCATGATGGTGGAGAGTACGTTTTTACGGCGGACCATACCCCCGTAAAAAAGTGCGACTCCCGGTGTCATCAGCATTACCATAGCAGTGGAAATCAGCATCCAGGCCGTATCTGCACCGTTTATCATAACAATCACACCTCGAAAAAACGACTTCATCTCAGTGTAATAACAAATTGTTACAAACAGATTACACATTACAAACAGGTTTCTGTAAGATTACAGCTGTATTACAGGCATGTAATTTATTCTTAATAATCCGGCGTTATAATCAGTTCGACTATAAAAAACACCGAGCAACCTATGAAAAAACTGCTTATCCTCAAGACCGGGACCACTTTCCAGGAGCTGAAAAGCCGGCAGGGTGACTTCGAAGACTGGATAGTACGACATTGCGGACATCCTGAACTAGAACCGCTGGTCGTTACAGCCTACCGTAGATACCGGACGCCTGATTTGAGCGAAACGCTGGCGGTCATTATAACAGGTTCACACTGTATGGTAAGCGACCGGCGACCCTGGATGCTGGCAGCGCAGAATTTGTTACAGGCTATCGCCGTCAGTTCAGTACCTTTGCTGGGAATCTGTTTCGGACATCAGTTGATCGCCGAGGCTTTCGGCGGTAGGGTTGAAGATCATCCGGCAGGTATCGAGATAGGTAGTGTCAGTATTGAGTTGACCGCAGACGGACGGCAGGATCCTTTATTCAGAGATGTCCCTGAAGTATTTGAATCACATAGTGCGCACAGTCAGCACGTGGCACTTCTGCCGCCGGAGTCTCAACTGCTGGCCGCCAATGCTTATGAACCGCATCAGGCCTTCAGATTGAACGGGCGGATCTGGGGTGTACAGTTTCATCCTGAATTCGACAGTGCAGTCCTGAATGCCTATCTGGCCAAACAGCCGGAGGCGGTCAGAAGAGGACGGCGGAGCGCTGCCAACAATTACGGCGAGAAGATATTGACCAACTTCATTGATTTTGCCCTGGAGCACAACGTCTGAATCAACAGGGATATTTCTGGTCGATGATCGACTCAAAAACGTTACCGTTTTCATTGACGAAGAGGGCTGTGATGCCCAGCCGGTACTTGGCCAGGTCGGGCAGTCTGTTCCACATGCGGCGAAAAGGTGCGATATCCGGAATAGCGATGCTGTATTTGCAGGCCGGATCGTCCATTCTTTGCAGGATTTCTCCCAGGACCGAAAGGAATCCGGTCAGGTTCATGGCGTCATATGAACCCGAGCCCTTGACTTCGATCACCCAGCGGTCGGAGCCTTTGATGGCTTCTATATCATTACCGTGCCATTCCCGCCAGTTAATTTCGGCCTTCCATTCTTTGGCCTGCAAAAACTTTTCCAGCGCCTGTTTCATTTTCTTTTCCGGGATATAGTCATTCAGAGAACTGGAGGACGGCAGGGTCTGCCGGTATTTTTCAAAAAGCCAGTTGCCTATCAGCCCGTCCTGGCGTTTTTTGCGGAAGAGAATTTGTTTGGTCTTCATGGCCCGGCAGGACTGATTAACGTACTGCAGAGACTTATCGTTGCCTTTGAGTGCCACAGCAATTTCCCGGTCGGAAAGGCCGGGGTTAGCCTGCAATATTTTGATAATAGCAATTTCTATATCGCTCATCGACGTTAAAGATTGAAACTCAATCGATTTCTGATGTTGGGAATAAGCTGATATTCCGGGTGAGAAAGAAAGAGGGCAAGAGATACTCTTGCCCTCTTGTGTTGATACGGACCTAAATATCGTAGTACAGGTAGAACTCGTAAGGATGAGGTCTCAAAGAGATCGCATCGAGTTCATTTTTTCGTTTGTAATCTATCCAGGTACTCAGCAGGTCGTCGGTAAAGACGCCGCCCTTGGTCAGGAAGTCATGGTCTTTCTCGAGGGCATCCAGTACTTCGCCCAGAGAACCGGGAGTGGATTTGATGTTGGCTTTTTCAGCCGGTTCCAGTTCGTAGATATCCTTATCAATAGGCTCACCGGGGTCAATCTTGTTCGCGATGCCGTCCAGTCCGGCCATCAACATGGCGGCGAAGGCCAGGTAGGGATTGCCGGATGAATCCGGGCAGCGGTACTCGACCCTTCTGACGTTGGGATTGGTGGAGTAGGTAGGAATACGCACCGAGGCGCTGCGATTTCTCTGTGAGTAAACCAGATTGATAGGGGCTTCGTAGCCGGGCACCAGGCGGCGATAAGAGTTGGTGGTAGGTGCGCAGAAGGCCAGCAAAGCCGGAGAATGGGCCAGCAGACCGCCGATGTAATATTTGGCTGTCTGGCTCAGGAGGGCGTAGCCTTTCTTGCTGT
Source organism: Dehalococcoidales bacterium (assembly GCA_034429955.1). Classification (GTDB taxonomy): domain Bacteria; phylum Chloroflexota; class Dehalococcoidia; order Dehalococcoidales; family UBA3254; genus DATIKD01. The sequence goes on along the minus strand of DAOUFH010000103.1, from coordinate 935 downwards.
AGAAGAGGTTGACGCCGTCTTTCCAGAGGCTCTGATGCACATGCATGCCTGAACCGTTATCCTGGAAAAGAGGTTTGGGCATAAAGGTCACGGTATAACCGTTTTGCATGGCGATATTCTTGGCTACATATTTATATTTCAGAACAGCATCAGCCTGAGAGACCAGTGTGCCGAAGCGCATGGCGAATTCGCTTTGCCCGCCGGTGGCGACTTCATGATGATGCAAATCGATAGACAGTCCGGTCGCCATCATGGCTTTGGCGATTTTCGAGCGGAGATTTACCATCTGGTCGGTAGGCGGTACCGGGAAATAGCCCTCTTTGGGACGAATGCGGTAAGCCTGGTTGTTGGGAATATCTTTACCGGTATTCCAGATACCTTCCTGGGAATCGATGTGATAGTAGCTTTCATTTCGGTTGGTATCGAAGCGGACGCTGTTGAAAATAAAGAATTCCAGTTCGGGTCCCCAGTAGCTGACATCCGCCACGCCGCTGTTTTTCAGATAATCTTCAGCTTTTTTACCGACATAGCGCGGGTCGCGGGAATAGCTCTTGCGGGTTACAGGATCCATAACATCGCAGATGAGGCTGACAGTCGGTATTTCGTGGGCCGGATCGATAAAAGCGGTAGCGGCATCGGGTACCAGAAGCATATCGCTTTCATTGATTTTTTGAAAGCCGCGGACCGAAGAACCATCGAAACCGATGCCTTCTTCAAACAAATCTGCGGTCAGTTTGCCAATCGGCATAGTAAAATGCTGCCAGATACCGGGTAAATCGACAAACTTTAAATCCAGGAATTCGCAGTTATGCGCTTTTGCCAATTCGGCGACATCCTTCCATGTGGTAGTTGTGGATTGACTCATCTTTTCTCCCCTATAATCAAAATATTTCTTACTAGTGTAAACTTGAAATATTACATCTATATTACAAAGA
>DAOUFH010000102.1:0-11801 GCA_034429955.1 Dehalococcoidales bacterium | reverse complement strand
AGTTGCCGGGATTCAGAGCGGCATCCGTCTGGATCATTCCGCTTAAACTATCGATATCACGATTCAACCCGCTGATAACCCCCACCGTCACCGTGCCGTCCAGACCGTAAGGATTGCCGATGGCAATCGCCATCTGCCCGATCCGCAGAGTGTCGGAGTCACCCAGAGTCAAAGGTGTAATACCGGCTACCGCGCCGGAATCGACTTTGACAACCGCCAAATCAAGGCTTTCGTCAGTGCCCAGCACAGTTCCCTCAACCTTCTGGCCGTTGCTTAACGTTACATCGACGCTGGAAACGCCTTCGACAACATGATTATTGGTTACAATATAGCCTTCGCTGTCAATTAAAAATCCAGAACCCAGACCTTCTGAAGTAGAGCTTCCAAAGATGCTCTGGACAGTCTTGGTAGAATCTATTTCCACCACTGCCGGATTGACATTGTTATAGATAGAAGTAACCGTATCTTCGTTATAAAGGACCGTGCCGGCTTTTACCTCATTAGTTCCCAGCAGGCCGGCTCCTGCCGTAAAAGAGACCGCCGCGATTACGACAACCGCTGCAATTGCGATTATTTTTGACTTAAGTGTTTTCAACATACCTCCCTCCCTCAGTTTGATATTCTGATTATTTCTTCATAGAAAATTGAAAATTCCTTGCCTGGCCAAACCTCTCAACCTCCCTGTCACTTACAACCTTTAATTTCATAATAAAGAGCCAATGTTAAGAAGTAATTAAGACTGTACCAGGCAATTTCAACAGGGCAAAACCGCTTATAGCCTGCTGCAGCACAGGCAGCTTGTTCAGGACAATTTAATAAGGTATATCGTATCCGCCAATTGATTACAACCGCGATTTTGGATATAATATCCATGCCACAGTGAACAGGCCTTTCCTCTATGGTGGGTATAGCCCAGCGGTCTAAGGCGCCAGGTTGTGGCCCTGGAGATCGAGGGTTCAAGTCCCTCTACCCACCCCAGCCAAACAAGTTATTCGTCCTTCGTTTTTAGTGATTCGTCGGAAGAGAAGAATAACCTCTTTTTCCGGAACTAAAACCCAACAATGAATCTTCAAATTAGCTACTTTTACTTCATTTTTCTTTTTCCCGGACGGCCAGGTATGCTAAAATTGTGAGTAATTGTATCCGGACTGATTTGAGGATGATGTAGCCATGTCTAACAATAACCGGAACTGGCATGCACTGACAGCCCAGGCCGCACTGGAATCCACCGGAAGCCGTACCGCGGGACTAAACTCAGCAGAAATCGTAAAACTGCAGGAGACTTATGGGTTCAATGAGCTAAAAGCCAAAAAGAAGAAACCTGTCTGGCTGGTCTTCCTGCAACAATTTCTAAACCCGTTGATCTATGTATTGATGGCCGCAGCGGCTATCTCGCTGGTTTCTCAGCTCTTCACCCACGAAGAACACTATATCGATGCGATTGTGATAGGAGTAGTGATCCTCCTGAACGCCGTTATCGGCACTTTCCAGGAGATGCAAGCGGAAAAAGCCATGCAGGCGCTGATGGATATGGCCGCACCCAAAGCCAAGGCCCGCCGCAACGGCAAAATCCAGGTAATTCCCGCCCGTGAAATCGTACCGGGCGATATTTTAATCTTCGAGGCGGGTGATAAAATTCCGGCCGATGTCAGAATCCTGGAAGCCTCCAATCTGAAAGTTAATGAATCGACTTTGACTGGAGAATCAATGCCGGTAGATAAATCAGTCGAGGCGGTAGATGACCATGCCGTTCTGGCCGATCGCCACGATATGCTCTACATGAGTACGATAATCACCAACGGCAGGGCCGACGGGGTAGCCATTGCTACCGGTATGAACACTGAGATCGGTAAAATCGCCACCGGTATCGCCGAGTCGGCAGATGAGCAGACCCCCTTACAGAAAAATATCAATAAACTGAGCAAGTATCTGTTGCTGGTCTTCCTGGGTGTTTGCGCCATTCTGGTAGTGGTAGGCTTGCTGCAAGGCCTGGGACTGTTTGACGTAGCCCTGCTGGCGATAGCAGCCGCAGTAGCCTCGATACCGGAAGGACTGCCGGCCGTGGTAACCGTGGTGCTGGCCATCGGTATGCGCACCATGGCCCGCCGCAACGCCATCGTACGCAAACTGGTAGCAGTCGAAACTCTGGGCTCCGCCACAGTGATTTGTTCGGACAAGACCGGCACCCTCACTCTCAACCAGATGACCGTGCGCAAACTGGCGTACGACGACAAGATCATCAATGTAACAGGTGAAGGCTACGAGCCCAACGGTGACTTTGTCCTGGACAAGCAAAAGCTGGATATCAAAACCGATTACCAGCTCAATCTGCTCCTGAAAATCGGCGCGCTGTGCAACGATTCCGCTCTGACCGGCAGCGGCAAACAGTCCGGCATCGTGGGAGACCCCACCGAAGGCGCACTGGTAGTGGCCGCCGCCAAAGCCGGTTGGAACAAAGAAACCCTGATGAAAGAATACCCGAGGCTGGATGAGATCAGCTTCGAGAGTGAAAAACAGTACATGGCCACCCTGCACCAGGTGGAAGAAAGCGAACTTGTTTACGTTAAAGGCTCCGCGGAAAAATTGCTCTCCTTCAGCAAATACCTGCAGAAGGGCGAAAAAGTGACGGCCTTGACCGAAACTGAAAGACAGTCCATCGCCGAAAGCGCCGCAGCCATGGCCTCGGATGCTCTGAGAGTCATCGCCCTGGCCTATCTCAAGCTGGATAAAAAACCAGCCAAATTGACCGATAAATATATCCAGGATAATCTGGTTTTCGTAGGGCTGTCAGCCATGGCCGACCCGCCGCGTGAAGACGCCAGGGAAGCCCTCAAGCTGTGTCACGCCGCCGGCATCAAGGTCATCATGATTACCGGCGATAACCGCATTACAGCCGAATCAATCGCCCGTCAGTTGAAGCTGGGTACCGGGAAAACCGTCACAGGTCCCGAACTCAAACAGATGAGCGATGAGGAATTGAATAAAGAAATCGAACATATTGCGGTCTTCGCCCGCATCGAGCCTATGCACAAGTTGAGAATCGTCAACGCCCTGCGCAACCGGGGCCACATCGTGGCGATGACCGGCGACGGTGTCAACGACGCCCCGGCGCTGAAAGCAGCCGATATCGGTATCTCGATGGGCATCACCGGCACCGATGTAGCCAAAGAGGCCAGCGATATGGTACTGGCGGATGATAACTTCGCCACCGTGGTCAGCGCTGTAGATGAAGGCCGGGCCATCTTTACCCGGTTAAGAAATGTGTTATTTTACACTCTGAACACCAATATCAGCGAACTGATAACGCTGATACTGGCCCTGATTTTTGTCGGTGAATCGCCTTTACTGGCTGTACAAATCCTGTGGGTCAACCTGGTCACTGATACGGCCGGCGACATTCCTCTGGGCATGGAGCCCAAATTCGGAGACGAATTGAAAAAACCGCCGCGGCACCCTTCGGTGGGACTGATGTATCCCGGTCTGTTTATACGCATCCTGGTGATGGCCCTGATCATCGGCACAGGCACCTTCCTGATTTTCCGCTGGGCCGAACCCCGTATGAGTGTGTCGGAAGCCCGTTCGCTGGCCTTTACCGCTATGGTAGCCTTCGAATGGTTCATGGCCTTCAGCGCCCGCTCGGATGAACACAGTATTTTCAAAATCGGCATTCTGCGCAACAAGGCTCTGTTGATCTCAATCGGACTGGCCGTATTATTGCAAATCGCGGTAATCTATGTGCCTTTCCTGCAAACAGCCTTCCGGACCTATCCGCTCAGCCTGCAGGACTGGGGAATCGTGCTCGGTGCGTCAGTAGGAGTCTTTCTGCTGGAAGAACTGCGTAAGATATTCCTGCCCAATCTGTACAGCATCGGCAAATATCTGCCCCATCAGCGCAGCCAATAACCGCCGTTTTTCAGTGAAATAAAAACAGACCGCTTCAGCGGTCTGTTTTGGTTTAGCCGAGCGGCTGCCAGAGCCTACAATTTTTTGCAAAGGCAGAATCTGTCCCTGCCCGCCGGTTCATTGCGAATTTGAGGAGGTCTGTCCTTATCCTTTACTGGCTATCTTTTTCCCCGCAGCTTTGACTTTTTTAAGGAAAATATCTCCCAGGGTCTTATCTATACGTGTATCGGCAGTTATTACCACAGGCTCATAACCCGCGGCCTTGATCTCAAGCTGGAATTCCCGGTCGGAAGGCAGGTTTTCAAACTCAAAATCACCGTAATTATTGGTCTTTATACTTTGCTTGAGTCCTTCACCGGTGAGAGTGACAGACACATCTTCCGCGCACAGGTCGGTATCGGCGAAAACCACCGAACCGGCGATGAATTTGCCGGGCAGGCCGATATATTTTACCTTTTCATTCAGATTATATTCAGGATGCAGGGCCGTGCAATTGCCGGAGGCCGCCCGTTTGGCTACTTCGCTTTTGGGATCATCCAGATCACCGAAAGACAGCGCCCCGGTCGGGCAGGCTTCCACACAGCGCGGTTCTTTATATCCGGCATCCAGCAGGTGGGCGCACATCGTGCATTTTTGAGGAAGCTGGCTCTCTTCATTCCAGTAAATGACGCGGTAGGGGCAGGCTGTCACCAGTTCCTTGTGACCTTTGGCTTTTTCAGGGTCTATGATAACAATTCCATCAGGACGGCGGTATATCTCACCACCCGCAGCCAGTTTCATACAGGCGGGGGAATCACAGTGCATACAGGGAACCGCAGTATAGGCAACTTTCACGCGGGGATATTGTCCGCGTTCCTTTTCTATCATATGCATCCAGAAATGACCGGTCATGGGCTGGGAAAGGGAGTAAGGAAGATGGTCATTGCCGCAATATTCATCTTTACAGGCTAAAAAACAATTGTAACAACCATTGCACCGGGTAGTATCGATAACCATGCCGTAACGCGCCAATTAAAAATACCTCCACACGAAAAAAGAATTTCGAGGTCAAAAGGAAAATCTGAAGAAGTGCTTCTGATTTTGCTATATACTCAGTATAATGAAAACAGCACGTTTGAATCAAGCTGACTGGTGATAATCCGAATGAAACAACGCTGAACCTTAAGGAGGATTTCACGATGACCCTGCCAGAATGGGAAGTCCCTTATCAACGCCTGCGCGTAGAATGCGACCCTAAAATGTTCAAATTCAAATGCACCAAAGATCTGGCTCCCTTGCGTGAATTTATCGGTCAGGACAGAGCTATTCGGGGAATCGAATTCGGGCTCTCGATGAAAAACCCGGGCTATAATATCTATGTCTCAGGGCTGTCCGGCACAGGCAAGACCTCGATAGTGAAAACCTATATCAACCGTATGGTCCATAAAAGGACTACCAACGGCACTTTTCAGGCCGATGACTGGTGTTATGTCCATAACTTCAGCGAGACCGCCAAGCCGCGCATCATCAAACTGGCGCGAGGCAAGGGTAATGTATTTAAAGAGCAAATCTCCAAACTGCTGCAAAAACTTAAAGAAGAATTAACCAAAGCCTTTTCCAGCGAAGAATATAAAAATCAGGTTAAAACCACCCTCATGAAAGGGCAGACCGAGCAGCAAAAACTTTACCAGGGAATCGCCAGTCAGGCCAGTCAAGCCGGTCTCTTCTTTCAGATGACGCCCTCCGGGCCGGCTATTGTGCCGATTGCGGAAGGGAAACCCATGACAGAAGAAACCTTCATGTCGCTGGACGAAAAAGCCCGCAAGGAAATCGAAACCAAACGCAACGTCATATTAAGCCAATTGCAGGACGTTTTGGAAAAGAACCGCCAGATAGAAAAACAGACCTCCGCCAAATTGAGCGCCACCGACCAGGCCGTAGCCGATTTCACTGTATCTTCGCTCTTTAAAGACCTGCTGGAAGAATATAAAAACCATGCGGATGTCTCACAATTCCTGAATGAGCTGAAGGACTATACCATTAAAAACCTGGACATCTTCAAAGAGAAGGGACCGGAGCAGAACCAGCCCCTGGCCCAGATGATGCTTCTGTCACCTTCACAACTGACCATGCGGGGCGACCCCCTGCTGCCCTTCCAGGTCAACGTCTTCGTTGATAACAGCGCCACCAAAGGCCCGCCGGTCATCACTGAGTCCAACCCCAATTATCTGAATTTATTCGGCAAAATCGAAAGACATTTCCTGATGGGCGGCTATCTGAGCGACCATACCATGCTCAAGTCCGGAGCACTGCAGAGAGCCAACGGCGGCTATTTGCTGCTCAGCGCCCAGGATATACTGGTCAATCCCGCCGTATGGCCGACTCTGAAAAGAGCCCTTAAAGACCAGGAAGTCAGGGTGGAGGAACCTTATGAACAACTGGGGCTTTTCGCTCCGGTGGACATCCGCCCCCAGCCCATGCCGCTCAACGTCAAAATCATACTCATCGGCGACCCTCAGCTTTACCAGATGCTGGCGGCCTATGATGAAGATTTCTTCGAAATATTCAAGGTAAAGTCAGATTTTGACTACCAGGTCTCACGCACTGCCGATAATATGCTGGGCATAGCTTCATTCATCTGTGGTATTTGTGAAGAGTGTGAACTTAAACATTTCAGTCCCAACGGAGTGGCCAAGGTAGTCGACTATACCGGACGCATGACAGCCGACCAGAGCAAAATCTCCACCCGTTTCTCACAAATCAAGGAACTGGTGGAAGAAGCCGGTTACTGGGCTCAGCAAGATGCTGCCAGATATGTTTCAGCCCAGCATGTTATGAAAGCTATTGAAGAACGGCGCTACCGGCACAACCTGCCGGACGAACGCCTGCGTGAGATGATAACCAAAGGCACAATTATGATCGATACCGCAGGCGCGGTAGTCGGACAGGTCAACGGGCTGAGTGTTTACAGTCTGGGTGACATCAGCTTCGGCAAGCCCTCCAGAATAACCTGCCGGACCTACCTGGGCAGAAGCGGCGTCATCAACATCGAGCGCGAGTCTAAAATGAGCGGTAACATCCATGATAAAGGCGTGCTGATTCTAAGCGGTTACCTGGGCTGGAAGTACGCTCAGAAATTCCCGCTTTCAGTTTCAGCCAGCCTGTGTTTTGAGCAGTCTTACGGTGGGATCGACGGCGACAGCGCCTCGTCCACCGAGCTTTACTGCCTGCTCTCCAGCCTTTCAGATACTCCTATCAAACAGGGCATAGCGGTTACCGGTTCAGTCAATCAGAAAGGCGAGATCCAGCCTATCGGAGGCGTCAATCAGAAAATTGAAGGCTTCTTCGAGGTCTGCCGGGCCAGCGGTCTGAACGGGGAACAGGGTGTCATGATACCCACCAAAAATCTGGAAAATCTAATGCTCAGGGACGATGTTATCGAAGCGGTTAAAAAAGGCAAATTCCACATCTGGGCGGTCAGCACCATCGATGAAGGCATCGAAGTACTGACCGGAATCAAAGCCGGTACCAAAAACAAGACCGGCAACTATCCGCCCGGCACGATCAATTACAAAGTGGTGCGCACTCTGAAAAGCATGTCCAAACTTTTAAGCTCATCCGGGAAAGCTGGAGAAAACAGCAAAAAGTCCGGCGAATAAGTTTCTGTATTTTAAAATAGAAAGGGAGAGGCTTTCAGCCTCTCCCTGAATTTATCCGGAATATTTTTAGTTGGACTGACGTCCGCCGGTGCCGGCGGCCTGGGGAACATTCTGACTTTTATTAGGTCTGAGTGAACGGGTGGTTTTACCGGCCTGCCACATTTCGGAGTTCCCCATCTCAGACAGCTCTTTACCCAGCTGCTGCTTGTAATTCTTTCTGCCGCAGGAACTGATAACGCGGCGGGTCTCTTCGCCGGAGGCGACTCGTGCGTAAAGCTCCTTGAAGACCGGCATCACAGCCTTCTTGAATTTGGGTTTCCAGTCCAGGGCGCCGCGCTGAGCGGTGGCGGAGCAGTTGGAGTACATCCAGTCCATGCCGTTTTCCGCGACCAGTCTGATCAAGGACTCTGTCAACTCTTCGACGGTTTCATTAAAGGCTTCGCTGGGGCTGTGACCGTGTTTGCGCAGGGTATCATACTGGGCTTCCATAATACCGGCCAGAGCGCCCATCAAGACGCCTCTTTCGCCCACCAGGTCGCTGTAAACCTCGTTTTCAAAAGTGGTGGGGAAGAGATAACCGGCGCCGATGCCGATACCCAGGGCCAGGCAGCGTTCTTTGGCGCGGCCGGTGGCATCCTGGAACACCGCGAAGCTGGCATTGATGCCTTCACCGGACAGGAAATTGCGACGCAGTGATGTGCCGGAGCCTTTGGGAGCCATTAAAATCACATCCACATCTTTGGGCGGAATGATCTTGGTCTGGTCTTTATAAACGATGGAAAAACCGTGTGAGAAATAGAGGGCAGCGCCCTTTTTCAAATTCTTTTTAACAGCCGGCCAGATCTTGGGCTGGGCGGCATCCGAAACCAGCATTTCAATGATAGTGCCGCGCTGTACAGCCTCCTCGATTTCGAACAGATCGACGCCGGGTTTCCAGCCGTCTTTAACCGCACGTTCCCAGTCAGGCATGAATTCCTTGGACTGGCCGATGATAACTTTGAATCCATTATCTTTCAGATTCAACGACTGTCCCGGACCCTGAACGCCGTAGCCGATGACTGCGATGACTTCATCCTTCAAAACTTCGCGCGCTTTTTCCATCGGGAATTCGCTGCGCATGATGACTTCTTCTTTGATACCGCCAAAATCGATTAATGCCATACTATTACCTCCTTGCTGAAATTCTCACAGGAGAATTTACAGTAACACACAATATTATTAATGGGCTCGGCAGGTATCGAACCTGCGACCAAGAGGTTATGAGCCCCCCGCTCTACCACTGAGCTACGAGCCCGTAAAAAGGGCAATCGAAAGAGAAGACATTCCGCTAATTTGGAATATCAGATTTGATTATACTCTTTTGTACGCACGAGGGTCAAGGGAAACAGCCCTGAAAATGAGAATAAAAAGCCCCGGGCAAATTGAAAAATCGACCCGGGGCAAAAGGCCTGCAATAAACTAAATTTTATGGGCAATCAATGAGCCGGTGGACGTGGCTTCAGCAATTAGTTTAGGATCACTACAATCACCTACAAAGTAAACTTCTTTCGCCAGTTCCTTAAAAGCGTTCAGCATTGCATTATTAGGCTGCAAGGGTAAAGAGGTCATTATCGAATCGGCCTCCAGGGTTTGTTGACTGCCGTCGGCATTGGTAATCTGAAGTTTGCCCGGGTCAACACGGTTATATTTAACGCCCAGACAACGTTTGACAGCCTTTTTATCGAACCAGGGGAAGAGCAGGGCTTTGTCATCGCCGGTCATACCTTCACCCAGATTATCCACGGTGTCCACGATAGTTACCTGACGGCCGCGCTTAACCAGAAATTCCGCGGTTTCACAACCGTGAATACGCCCGCCGATGACGATCACGCGCCGTCCCAGCGGCATATAGATTTTCGTCAACCTTTCCATCATCCTGGGGCTAAACCAGCGCAGGAATGGTTTAATCCGTTTATGTAATTCCCCGGCACTGGTAACCCGGGCTGTTTCGAGACCGGCGACATCGGGTTTGGAGTGTAGACCGCCGGCGGCAACTATTATGGCATCGGGATTCAACTCCTTCACTACGGCAGGAGTGACAACCTGGCCCAATCTGAGTTTAACTCCACCCTTTTTAAGCTGGATTTCAAACCATTTTATCAAATCACTGAACTCATAGACTTCAATCTCTTTGAGCATGGCGGCCAGAGGTAAAAGGCCGCCCAGTTTGGCGTTTTTATCATAAAGGTATACTTCATGCCCGCGCAGAGCGGCTACTCTGGCCGCTTCCATACCGGAAGGACCTCCGCCGATAACCAGCACCTTCTTCTTGACCGCGGCTTTTTGATAGGTGACTTCCGTTTCCCGGTTAATCTGGGGATTGACCCGGCACTGCACATATTTATTCTGCAGACGGACATCCATACAGTGCAGACAGCCCAGGCAGGGTCGAATATCTTCCAGACGGTTTTCAAAGACCTTTTTAGGGTATTCCGGGTCAGCCAGCAGACGGCGGGTCATACCCACAAAATCTATTACTCCCTCACTCAGGGCGGCTTCACCGATTTCGGCATCCAGCCGGACTGCCGAAAGAAGGGGTACTTTAACTCCCAGATTCTTCAAAGCCCGTGCATAAGGCAGAATGGCGCCCTTACCGCGATTACTCCAATCCAGGTCTTTGGGAGGATGCTCCGGCAGTTCGGGGAAGAAGAAACGGTCGGGATGCATCAAACCGTCGCGATGCCCGTAGTAATGTCCTCTGATCTGGATGGCATCCGCCCCGGCTGCTTCGAACATCCTGGCGATCTGCAAACCTTCTTCGATAGGAGTAGCCCGGGGATGATTATATTCGGCGATATTGGTGATAACTGTGACCGCAAAACTGTCAGGCAACACTTTCTTAATTCCGCCGATGATTTCTGAGACGAATCGGGCCCGGTTTTCCAGACTGCCTTCACCGTACTGGTCGGTCCGGCGGTTAAACACTCTGGAACAGAAACTGTTGGGCAGAGTGCAGGTAGCGGCATTGATTTCAACACCATCAAAACCGGCTTTATAAGCCCGTTCCGCAGCTTTGACGAACATCTCCTGGACCATATGGACTTCATCAAGGGTCATCTCTTTGGTTTCCACGAAATCCGGTCCCGGCAGGTCTTCCTTTCTTAAAGTGGACGAACACCGGGCATTATTCAGGTTACGCAAGCCGGTAGGGTTCCAGGGTCCGGAATGAATCAACTGGATAAAGATAGGACAATTATATTTATGAGCCGTTTCTGCCAGCTTGGTAAAACTGGGGATAAGAACATCGTCATGCAGTCTGAATTGGACCGGCGGATGATGTACCCCCAGCGGATATTCCACGCCGCAGGACTCCACAATCAGCAGCCCCACCCCGCCTTTCACCAGATTTTCATAGTAATTTAAAGCCCTCTCTCCCACAAAACCTGTATCAGGCTGAATCACAGACGAACCCTGAGCGGTTTTCACAAAACGATTTTTAGTCTTCACTTTGCCGATTTGACCCGGTTGACTCAACAATGGAAACCTATTATTCTCACTCACAGATTTCCCTCCTAAAGTATAATCAGTGATTTTTATTTTGCGGCCACAAAATCTTCGACAATCTTCATCAAAGGCTTTAAAGCCTTGACGGTGTTTTGAACACCTTCTTTTTCATCAGCGGCTAAGGCCAGCGTCTTAACGCTGCGCAGGCCTTCTTTGCCTACAATCACCGGCGCGGTCATACTCAGCCCCGTATAGCCGTATTCCCCCTCCTGAACCACATTGCAGGGCAGCAGTTCGCCGGTATTGTTTTTAATGGCATTGATGACTTTGGCTGTTCCGGCTGCGGAAAGCCAGCCAGCCGTACGTCTGGGTTTCAGATTTTCAAATATACCGAGAGTGGTCACGGGTTGACCTCTTATCAGCTTTTTGGTCTCCTCATCGAAAGGCACCGGCTTGCCGCCGATGGTAACGCTGCTGAAGAGCATGACCTGGGTCGTTCCGTGCTCACCGATGACCAGTCCGTCAACGCTGGAAGAAGGCACCTTTTTATTTTCAGCGATCCAGTGCCGGAAACGCAAAGAATCGTTCATGGAATAACCCAGAAAGCGTCTGCGGTCACGGTTTTTACTCAATAAATAAAGTTCATAGTTCAGGGGGTCCACCGGATTGGTCTCGCAAATCACAATCGCATCGGGACAATACTGCTCTATCTTGAGGGAATTCTCCTTGATGATAGGCATACTGCCGGGCAGCAGGTCCGAACGCTGCTTGATGGCT
>DAOUFH010000101.1:0-4661 GCA_034429955.1 Dehalococcoidales bacterium | reverse complement strand
CTTCGGTCTGCTGGTACACCTGATAGGCTTGACTGCCAGGACCGCCACAGGTAATGTTGTGGCCCAGATATTCCTGCCTGTGATAGCCAACGTAATGATCCAACTGGTTGCCCGCAATGTCATGGATGCCGGTTCGTGGCCGTTTATGCTGCTGAACTTTGGCCTGGCGCTGGTTATGGGGGTACTGGTTCTGGCGGTCAGGTCGAGATTGACCGCAGAACAAATCATGATTTCAGGATAAAGGTCTTATGCATAGAATAGCTATCGTGCTGAAACGGGACTACCGTGAACTTAAGCAGACTGCGGCTTTCAGGATTATGCTGATCCTGGTGGCCGTTATTACAGTGGCTGCGTCTGTTGCCATCAGCGTGGTGCTGGGCCGGCAAGCCTGGCTGGGTGAACCGCAAGCCGGCCCCTTGCTGGAGCTTTTCATCGGACTCGTCCTCTATTTTCTGCCCCTGCTGGTGCTGCTTTCTTTCATATGGGCTTTTGCCAGTCTGCCGTTGACCAGAGAAAAGGTGAACGGCAACATTGAAGCCCTCATGGCAACACCGCTTGCACCGCGTGACCTGTGGCTGGGTAAAGCTTTAGCTATCTTTTTACCGGCTTATCTAATCTCACTGGCAGCCTCGTTAATAGTGGTGATAGCCATAAATCTGAGTACTTTACTGCCTGTGGCGGGAGTGTTCGTCCTGCCGCTGCCTCCCCTGATACTGGGGCTACTGGTGAATCCGCTGTTGTTTCTGGGGCTGCTGCTTTTTATGATATTATTCGCGCTGGTCAACAATCCGGATATCGCCGTGGCTCCCTCATTTATCATCGGATTCGGATTGATGATGGGTATGCCGGTGGGTCTGGGCATGGGTGCGTTTGATATAACCGCCTGGACCTTCACACTCTGGTATCTGCTGGGAGCACTGGTTCTCAATGCCGTCGCTTTGATATTGACGCGCTCACTGAAAAGGCAGACCATCGTCCTGTCCAGCAAAGGCAATTGAGCCGGAGACTGCCTTAATATTACATGTGGGTTCTGATGCCGTTCGGCGTCATTACAGCAACGAAATCGCCTGGCAGGACTACATACTCACCTTTCAAATCTTTTTTTACATCAATCCAGTGTCCATCCGGCTCACGGTCCAGGGGCACTCCTTGCTCAATCAGGGCCTGGCGCACCAGTTTACCGTCCAGTTGGCGCGGTGTGATTCCCTGCTTGAGACATAAGGCAGAAGCTGTAGCGGCAGCTTGCCCGGTACTCATCGAAGGCGCAATTACCCGCACCGCTGCGATGGCATGAAACTCAGCTGAAACACACCTGCCGGCCACTAAAAGGTTATCTATTTTCAGCGGTACCAGAGAGTGGTAGGGTATTTCACAATATTCCAGGGGATTAACTCTGGCTTCATAGCCGCCGGGTTTGTAAAACGGGTGCATTTCTCCAGAGCATTGGGCCGGTCTGCAAACAGCCGGTGCCTTGGGTTCTTTTAGATGAATATGTCGCATAAATCCCAATCTGGCGCTGGTGGGATGATGGGTATCGAAAAATTCAGGGAACTTGGCAATGCCGTCTGCAAACTTCTGTGCGCAAGCTACATCTTCATCCTTGAGTGTATATTCACCTACTATGCGGCGAGAATCGCGGACCCCATGCAGGTTAGCCAAACCTGTCAGCCTGCAATTCTCGAATCCCGGCACATATTTTTTAAAGAACTTCTCAAGCCATAGTATTTGTTGATGTTGCTCAATTATCTGCCGGGTCAGATCTTCGACATCCTCGTTATGAGTGTGAAAACTGTGTGTACTCATTACACAGACGTCGGCGTTATCCGGAGTAGTTTGAGGAACATTATACATTAAAGCCGCCGGAAAAATGAAAAAAGGCAGGTCTCCCTGCTTTACGGCCTCATCTTCAAGACAGGCTAAAAATGAGGGTAATGAGTTTGCTGTCGGCGGAGTATTATTCTTTGACAGCCATTCCTTGTTGGCCTCTGCATATTTGAGAGTATTGACATTAGCCAATCTGAAGGCCAGGGTGGTGGACATATTTAAGCCGGCAAATTCAGGGCTACCGACCTCGTATGGCACACCTGCTGAGGCCGCCACATCGGCATCTCCGGTGGCATCAATAACAATTTTGGCCTGTACGCTGATTTGCCCTGATTTGGAGTAGCACTCTACCTTCTGAATACGGTTGTTTTCCACTATGCTGCCGATAACATGTGTCCCGTAAAGAATTCTGGATCCCGCTTCAAGCAGCATATTTTCCAGTATAATTTTACCCTTTTCAGGATCAATAACAGGCAGGTGCGGCCGGTTATTTAACCACCCTTCAGAGTTCATCTTATCAAGCCATTCTTTGCAGTTCCCCTCTATCAGACCGGCCACCCCGTTGACGTAGCCATTGGTAGCCAGCCCTCCAAGAGAAATCTGGCTTTCCAGCAACAGAGTCCGCAACCCACAGCGAGACGCGGTAAGAGCCGCCGATACACCGGCTACACCTCCCCCGGCCACAAGAATGTCCACATCAAATGTCTTATTATTCATAATGATAGTACACTCCTTTTATTAAATTCCTGAGTTATTGTAATAACCGGTCTCTTTTGTACGGATTCTTTTCCTGATACAGAGTATCAGTCGGTTGTATTTTTATTTTATACCTGGTCTTGATTGGAAGGTGATTTCTACCGGTTATAGATAATTGACAGGGTATGCTATAATAAAACTGTGGAAATAATATTCTGCATTGTGGAATATTATACCGCTAAACAATATAAATAGCAATCAGGGTTTTAATTTTGAATTGCAATTTTAGCCGAAGACCCGGCGACGAAATTTCATTCAATAGACTGATTATTATGATGGAATACGCTGATTTGTTCTCACATCTTGTATAGATTCACAAGCACACCTTAATTTGTTGACATAATAATAGATGTTCATTTGAGAGTCTAGAAAAATGGAATAAGGAAGGTAAAATGAAAGCTTCTATTGTAAAAGGCGCAGTCTGTAATGAATTTGGTAAACCGCTTAATATTGAAGAATTGGAATTAGACCAGCCCGGCTATGGAGAAGTGAAAGTTAAGGTCAAAGCCTGTGCAATCTGTCATAGCGATATTCATTCGGCTAAAGGGGAACATGCTCCTATTAAATTACCAGCTATCGGCGGACATGAAATTGCGGGAATCGTGGCAGAGGTGGGTGAAGGCTGCAGCTATGTTAAGGTTGGTGACGCAGTAATTGTTTCTATCGTTACTCCCGGTTGCGGACAATGTTATTATTGTTTGGTGGGTCAACCGTATAATTGCAGTGTTAAGCCGCTTAGACTGGCTGGCCTGGGACGGTACGTTAATAAAAAAGGGGAACGTCTGATGCAATTCGCCGGTGGAATAGCCGGTTTTGTCGAATATACCACTGTTGCGGAAGACCATCTGGTTAAAATTCCCCAGGATATGCCAATGGATAAAGCTTCTCTGCTGGGCTGCGGTGTAATATCCGGATTTGGGGCGGTCACCAACCGGGCTCAAGTCAAAGCCTTCGACAGCGTTCTGGTGATGGGCACTGGAGGAGTAGGGCTCAATGCCATTCAGGGTGCCCGTTTCTCCGGTGCCCATCCTGTTATTGCCGCGGATATCCTGGATAGTAAACTGGAGTCTGCCAGGGATTTTGGTGCTACCCATATTGTGAATGTTAAAACTGAACAGGACCCGGTCAAGAAAATTTTTGAGATTACCCAAAACAGAGGCGCCGACCATGTTTTTGTGGCTGTAGCGGGTATCGATATTTTACGCCAGGCCCATAATATGTGCGGCAGGAATGGTACTACCTATGTAATCGGTCATTCCGGGCCTGAGATAATGTCTAATTTCAGCGCTAATGAATTTGTAGGCGGAAAGAAGATGAGCGGCAGCGCTATGGGTACTACCCGACCACGACTGGATATTCCCCGTCTGGTTGAACTCTACAGCTGCGGAAGGCTCAAATTGGATGAGTTGATTTCCACCCACTATCCGTTTGAACAGATTAATGAAGCCATGGCAGCTTCCGAGAAGGGCCGGGATTTGCGTAATGTGCTGCTGTTTGACTGAATACGGCCTGGGCCAATAAACCGGAAGGGCTCAGGCTAATTTAATTGCCTGTAACCCGTATAGTTTGGCCCGCAATATATCCGGCAGCATCTGAGGCCAGAAACAGCACGACTCTGGCTACATCCACCGGTTCGCACACTCGTCCTATCGGTATAATATCTTTGAGCTTGTCCGACAGGAAGCTCATTGAGTGGTCAAATGGCATAGAACCTTCCAGAGTATGCTCGCTCATTTTGGTATTGATATTACCCGGGGCTACTGCGTTGACTCTGATACCATAAGGAATGAGTTCACGGCCCAACCAGGTCGTGATATGCCTGGCGGCAGCTTTGGAGACGGAATACATGTATTGCCGGGGAGCCCATTCGGCGGACGTAACCGTATTAATATTTACGATAGCTCCCTTTTTCTTTTCAATCATGACCCGGCTTACAGCGCAGCAGCAGTTATGCACTCCCCGCGCGTTTATATTCATCATTTTATCCCAAATTGCCTGTGGGGTATCCATGCCGTCATACATAGCTCCGATAGCGGCATTATTCACCAGGATATCGATTGTGCCGAACTCTTGTAAAACCC
>DAOUFH010000100.1:0-2403 GCA_034429955.1 Dehalococcoidales bacterium | reverse complement strand
CACCAACCTGATTACCTGTTTTACCCGCCTCAACGGTTACAGCGTGGGGGTGGTGGCCAATCAGCCTAAAGTCAAAGCCGGAACACTGGATATCGATGCCAGTGACAAAGCCTCCCGTTTTGTCAGGTTCTGTGATTCGTTCAATATTCCCGTGGTGACTTTCGTGGACGTGCCGGGCTATTTACCGGGCACCGACCAGGAATGGGCAGGCATTATCAGGCACGGCGCCAAACTGGTTTACGCCTATGCGGAAGCCAGCATTCCCAAATTGACCGTTGTAATCCGTAAAGCTTACGGCGGCGCCTACATAGGGATGGGCAGCCGCGGGCTGGGGGCCGATGTGGTAATGAGTTGGCCCACCGGTGAACTGGCCGTAATGGGGCCGGACGGAGCGGCGCCTATAATCTACCGCAAGGAGCTTGAAAAGGCCGACGATCCGGCAGCTTTGCTGGCTCAAAAGATAGAGGAGTTCCGCAAAAAATTCGCCAATCCTTACATGGCCGCCGCACATCTGCATATAGATGATGTTATAGACCCCTCGGACACCAGAATGCTGCTGGTGAGAGGTCTGGAGGCACACCTGACCAAAACTGAAACCAGACCTCTCAAAAAGCACGGCGTAATGCCAGCCTAGAAGATAGTTTTTAGCCGTCAAACAGGCTGTTCGGGCTCCGAACAGCCTGTTTAGCTTCCACCTGGAAAAAGCCTTTGGCGGGATTTATAATACTATATCAATTGATATAGTATTATAAACGTAAAAAAGACGAAGATAAAAACACAGTCCGGTTGGTAGTCCGGACATATTAGTAGTTAATATCAGTAGCCTTCCCTTTGGGTCGTCCTTTCTTCGCTCAGGTTGCGGAGGGAAGGCATGTCTTTAAGTTTGACGGTATTCTTCGAAGATCCTTTTTGGGTAGGGCTTTTCAGCCGGAGTGAGAACGATCAGAGCCTCTATTGCAGAGTTGTTTTTGGGAACGAACCAGCCGATATTGAAATCTATCATTTTTTTCTCAAGCATTACTACACTCTGAAATTCGCTGCAGCCTCAGCGGCTATCAATGAAAATCAACTGGCTAAAAATCCAAAACGCCGACAGCGCGAAGTGAGAAAAAACCTGCAACACTTCCGCCAAGCAAAGAAGTCCTATACCGCGATCAAAAAAGAGCTGCAGAAGACGCAGCAAGAAAAGAAGCAAACCGACCGCAAACAGGCCGGCGAAAAACATATGCAGTATATTTTCGAGTGCAAAAAGCTAAAACAAAAGGCCAAACACCGCGGACATTAAGCCGGACTTTCGAATTTAAATCCGCACCACCTTTGCCGCGCTCAATAAGTTTTCCACGGTATCATACATATTGGTCACCTGGCCGACCTTGAGCTTGTCTTTGAGCTGATAATGATTCAGACAGGTACCGCAGGAGAAAATCTCGATGCCCTGATTAGCCAGTTGCTGCAGAGTATCCAGCACCCGCGAACCTTCCGTGGTTAAAAAGACACCCCGGTTGATAAAAAGAATCTTGGAGGGGCGGGTTTTAGATTCAGGCAGAGTATTGATAAAAGCCGTCATCAACAGCTCCCCCAGCGAGGCGTCACCGCTGCCCAGCTGGTCGGAGGCCACCAGCAGCACCGGTGCTTCTGCAGCTGTTTTCTCATCCTCGCCGGAGATTTGTTTAATCTCCAGCGTAAAGACGCCGTCCTGTTCGGTAGTCACCACATCACAGCCCCGGCTCTTGGCAAAGCGCTGTACATTCTGCACACTGGTAGAACTGTTCAGCAGTATTTTTATCTCCCGTTCGCCGCTCTCCAGGGCTTTTTTCACCCGGATGACAGGTTCAGGGCAGGCTAAATCACGGGCATCGATATCAAACATTTTACGACTCCTTGGCGTCCCAGGTTCAGGCCTGGACTAAAATCTTTCCGGCAGGCTCGGATATTATCTCTCCGATGACGGCCGCTCTGCTTACACCGGACTGGTGCAGCTTTTGCAGCAGCAAATCAGCTTTATCCGGAGCTACGGAGATCAAAAGGCCGCCGGAAGTCTGAGGATCAAACAGCACATCGGCCAGGAACTGGTCGACCTCTTTGGCTATATGCACCCACGGCTTGCGAAAATCACGGTTACGGTACAGCCCGCCGGGCACCATACCGATTTCAGCCATTTCGAGCGTATCCCTGAAAACAGGCACTTTAGCCGCTGAAATAAGCATACCCATTGCGGTATCTTCAATCATCTCGCAGGCATGTCCCATCAGACCGAACCCGGTAACATCGGTACAGGCATCCACACCCACTTCCAGCATCACTTCAGAAGCTTTGCGGTTCAGAGTGGTCATTGATTCAATAGTTTCCCGCGCGGCCTCCGGCGAAGCCATCTCAGTCTTAACCGCAGTATTGATGATGCCG
>DAOUFH010000099.1:0-8983 GCA_034429955.1 Dehalococcoidales bacterium | reverse complement strand
CGGTAAATATAAACAGATTGAGATTAAAAACCCCTCCTTGCAGGAAAGGTACCTGGAAATCTATGGCTCAGCTATAGCCAACAAAAAGAATGAAGTTGTGGGTGAACTGGTGGTCTTAAGGGATATCACCGAACGCCGTAAAATCGAACGCAGCATGCGTGAAAGTGAAGCCAAGTACGGAACTCTGGTAGAACAATCGAATGAAGCTGTTTTAATCTTTCAAAATGATAAGCTTGTATTTGCCAATCGCACACTAAAAGATATGACCGGTTATACTCTTGAGGAAATCAATAGCAGGGCTATGATTGAAAAGATTCTGGGAGAAGACCTTGAGGCGGTCAGGTCGCTGGAGAGGACCTTAAAAGCAGGCATGAACCCGCCTGAGATCGTAGAAATGAACTTTCGCCATAAAAACGGTAATATCTGTAATGTCGAAATCTCATTGGGGAAAATAGATTATCAGGGTGCGGAGGCCATGCTGATCAGTGTCCGGGATATTACAGAGAGGAAGCAGACTCAAAAGAAACTGGAAAAGCTGTATGAGCAAGAGAGAAAGCTGAGGGCCAGTCTGCAGGAAGAAATTGAAAAAAGAAGCAAATATACCCGGGCTCTGGTGCATGAACTTAATACACCGCTGACCGCCATTCTGGCTTCCGGTGAACTGCTGGAAAGCGAGATCGAGGACGAAACCTTGATGGCGCTGGTCAAGAACATCAGAAGGTCGTCAAATAATCTCAAGCAGAGAATAGAAGAGTTGATAGAGCTGGCACGCGGCGAAATCGGTCTGTTGAAAATCAATGCAGTGCCGTTAAAAATAAGAGAACTGTTGCAGGAAATCGGCAGCGAAATGGAGCCACTGGCAAGACATAAAGGACTGGAGTTTAAGGTGGAAACCGGGGAATTGCCGGAGGTTATGGGGGACCATGAAAGATTGAAACAGGTAGTGCTGAATCTGGTCAGCAATGCCCTGAAATATACCCAGCAGGGCAAGATAGAGATAGGGGCGGAGGTTAAGGGCGCAACAGTAGAGGTGAGAGTACAGGACAGCGGTAGAGGTATTGGTGAAGAGGAAATGGAGAACCTGTTTGACCCTTACCGCCGGAAAGGCAATGAAGGTCAGGAGTTAAGCGGTCTGGGTATAGGCCTGGCTCTGAGCAAGATGATA
This sequence comes from Dehalococcoidales bacterium, assembly GCA_034429955.1. Lineage (GTDB taxonomy): Bacteria > Chloroflexota > Dehalococcoidia > Dehalococcoidales > UBA3254 > DATIKD01. The sequence continues at coordinate 7,818 of DAOUFH010000099.1, read as the reverse complement.
GTGGAATCGCACGGTGGGAAAATCAGCGTGGAGAGCCAAAAGGATAAAGGCAGTATTTTTCGTTTCACCGTGCCGATCTTACATAAATAAAAATTAAGTTCTGAAATACCAGGATGGTTAATCTGCAAGTTGTAGACCAGCGTAGATAACGTTATATCCTCTAATCTATACGAGGTTATCAGCCTGACTTTATTCGTAATATACGCCAAATTCAAAGCAAGGTTTTTATCCCTTACCAAAGTACTAAAAAATATCTTTTAAGTTAATCTTTGATGATATATAATTCGGATTAACAGATTAATAATATTTAATTATTTTTTTTCAGGCAGGCGCTAATGCATGTATTTTAGCAACGAATGACGCTTATGATATTTACTTTCACCTTACAAAACCTGCTTTCACTCTTCCTCTTCGGTATTGCGTTGTTTTATGCTGTCGTAACCTGGTCCCGTCGTCCCGTTCCCGGAGCTATCGCTTTTTCGCTTTTTCTGTTTGCCATATCCGGTTGGATTTTACTCAGAGTACTGGGTATGGCTGTACAGACGTTGGAACACAAATATATATTTGCTTTGCTGATGTATATTTTTGTATCCGTGGCTATCATAAGCTGGTTTATATTCGCTCTGGATTACAGTGGAAACAAGATCTGGCGCAATAAAATAGTCCTGATAGTGCTAGGGGCTTTCTCTGCGGCAGGTTTTTTACTGGAAGTGACTTATCCCTGGCATGGCCTGGACTGGCTTAATGTCTTTAAAATGCAGGTAGGTGTTAATTCGGTACTGCTGTTCAACCGTAACCTGATTTCCCTGATATTGCAGGTGTTTATGGTTTCCGTAGTATTAATCGGGTGGATAGCTTTAATCAGGTATGCGGCGCAAGGCAAGGGAGTACTGAAAAAACAAATCGGAGGTCTGCTGGCGGGCACCTTGTTCGCGGCTACTGCCGGAGTTCTGGTCTTTACCGGAGTGACCAGAACTTTAAGCTTGGATATTATTCCCCCGGCTCTTTTTATCGCAGCCAGTTTGTATGCCAGTTCTCTGTTTAGATACCATTTTATGGATATGGTACCGGTAGCCAAGACTCTATTGATGGATGTTATACCCTATGGAGTGGTGGTACTGGACAGGAACATTATTATCAGTGATTTTAACCAGGCTTTTTTGGAGATCATCAAGATGACCAGGCAGGATATCGCCGGAGCGGCCCTGTGGATGGTCTGGCCCCGCCTGGAAAAGTCATTGCGGAGTCTGCCCTGGGATAACTCTCTGGATGTATTACATAATAACGGACGGCATTACGAGGTTAGCCAGGTGAAACTTACCGATAAGTATGGGGGGTACCTGGGCCGTATGGTAATAATCAGAGATGTCAGTGAGCGGGAGAAAATCGAGAGGAGTATTAGAGAAAGTGAAGCCCGCTATGCCCAGCTGGTGGAACAGAGTAATGAAGGAGTAACCATAGTACAGGACGGTAAAATAAAGTTCGGTAACCGCAAAGTAAGGGAATTCAGCGGTTTGAGCGCGTCCGAATTGGTTGACAAAAATGTACTGGACCTGGTCGCTGCAAGCGACCGGGAGATAGTCGAAGAAAGACATCATAGTAGGGTGCGGGGAGAGACTGAGGCCAGTATGTACGAGATGAAAGTTCTGGTCAGCGGAGGCCATGAGAAAGAGGTTTCTATATCGATAGGAGCCATAGAATACGAGGGCAAGCCGGCTTTTATCGTGACGATGAGGGATATCAGTGAAAGTAAACAGTTCCAGAAAAAGCTGGAAAAACTGTATGAACAAGAGAAAAAATTGAGGGCCAGTCTGCAGGAGGAAATCGAGAACAGGAGTAAATATACGCGGGCCCTGGGACATGAGCTGAATACACCGTTGACCTCAATCCTGGCCTCAGGAGAGTTGCTGGAAGATGAAATTGAAGATAAAAAGCTGATGACACTGGTTAAAAATCTGAGAATGGCCTCCAATGACCTGAAAAAAAGGATCGAAGAGTTGATCGAACTGGCGAGAGGAGAAACCGGCCTGTTGAAGATCAACGCTTTGCCGCTGGAAATCGGAGAATTGCTGAGGGAAGTAGGCGGCGAGATGGAACCTCTGATCAGAAGTAAAGGGCTGAACATCAAGATAGAAATGGGAGAGGTGCCGGTTGTATTGGGTGACCGCAGCCGGTTGAAACAGGTTGTATTGAATCTGATAGGCAATGCTCTGCAGTATACGCGGCGGGGAGAAATCGAAATTGGAGCTGAGGTTAAAGGTGAAGATGTAGAAGTGCGAGTAAAGGATAGCGGCAGAGAGGTAGACGAAGATAAACTGGATGAAATGTTCGATCCCTATCACAGAAAGCACAGCGGAGATCAGAAACCCAGCGGGTTAGGCGTCGGGCTGGCTTTGAGCAAGATGATAGTGGAATCTCACGGAGGTAAGATAAATATGGAGAGACTGCCCGAAAGAGGTAACCTCTTTACATTTACAGTGCCGCTGTATTCCAAGAATAAAATGCTGAGCGAATTGATTAACGAATGAAAAGCGGCAAGTAGTAAAGCCTGATACCCTTTATTTTTAGACCTTATCTTTAAAATCCTGGTTGTCCTGCCGGCAGATGATCTGCATGACATGGTAACCGGACATTAAAGCGGAAGGCAGTCCGCCGCCCGGCTGGACCCACTGTCCGGCCATATAAAAATTGGTCAGGCCGGGCAAAGTCTTTTTCATCTGTAATCTCATATTGCGGGGAGTAATCAGAAATCCTTCATAACTGCCCTGCCAATTGCCGGTATAGCGGTGGAAAGTGAGCGGAGTAGAGACATTCCACATCTCCAGTTGCTCGGCCAGGCCGGGGAAGCGTTTATTGAGCGCGCTGACAACCGCCACTGCAATTCTTTCCTTTTCCGCCTTATAATCGTCCTGGCTTAACTCAGCCCAGTAATTGAAGTCGGATTCCAGACTGACTGTCAGGACGGTCTTCCCGGGTTCCGACATCGAGGTGTCAAAATTAAAGATATGCACACCAACCTGGTTATGACGGTGTGAACCTATCTCAATAGGCTTTTCCAGCGGCAGGATGAGTCCCGATATCAGCGGGTCAACGTCGCGGAAGGAGCGATTGACTCCCAGCCCGATATAGACCAGGGGCTGAAAGATAGGCATCTGATAGTATTCTTTAACAGTTTTGTCGATATAGCGCCCCTCCAGCATATCGAAAATAGTGGCGTGTCCATCGGCTGCGGAGATAACGTAATCGGCTGTGTGCTCCGTCCCGTCTTCCAGCCGGACTCCGATGGCTTTGCCGTTTTCGGTTAAAATCTTGACCACCCGCGAACCGTAATAAAGCATTCCGCCAAGTTCGAAATAGCGCTTTTCAATATTGAGAGAAAGAGCCATAGAGCCGCCGTGAATATAACCGGCATTTTTAGCTTGCAGCCAGCCCAGAGTATAAACCAGGAACAGAGTTGAGAAGTCCAGAGGTAAGATGGCCCGCCAAGCTTCTTTCAATACCGGGCTTTTAAAACGAGCGGCGAAATCAGTGATGGTAAGTTTACCCCATTTCTGGAAATCGGCCATATAGGGTGTCATTTTTAACATCAGGGCGGCGTTATCTTTTAAGGAATATAGTTCAGGGGCCTTGTCCACAGGCATCTCTAATTTTGCGAATTTGCGGACGGCATTAGCCATCTCCTCGATTACCCCGGCATCTTCAGGAGAAATTTCTTTGAGGTGCTTTTCGGTTTTAGCTATATCGGAATACAGGGTGACTGTTTTCCCGGCGGTAGTTTCCACCTGGATGAACCTTTCCAAATCGATGATTTTTTGTCCATCCAGTGCGCCGACAGTCTGCCAGATATTATAGAAAGAGGATTTGGGAGAGGTGCCCACCAGCCAGTGTAAGCAGCCGTCGATGATATAACCCTGGCGTTCCCAGGCTGTACACAGACCACCCGGTTTGATGCCCATTTCGAAAATGCTGGTTTTATAACCGTTCAGACGTCCGTAGATACCGGCGGTTAGTCCGGCTATTCCGGCACCGATAATGATGATTGATTTTTCTGCCATCATGCATCTCCTGTTTAACGAGGCCGGCTATCCCGAGAGACCGACATTATAGTAAACAACTTAAGAGTACTTTAGGCTATATTGCGGATTGAATCAAGTGGGAATTTTATCAGCCGTCAGCTATGGGTGAGTTTATAGTGCGGGCAGGGACACGCCCTGCCCTTACGCCACTTTTGTAGGGGCGGACGTAAAGGCCGCCCGCTATTACCCCGCGGCGAGATCAGCGATTTTCTATAAGGAAGAAAATTCCAGTTTAACCGGGCGGTCGGGTTTATAAACCCGACCGTATAAACTTAAAATCTAAAACTTGTTACTTAAAACTGATAGCTGACAGCTGTAAATGATGGATACTATTTTTTACCAGCCTTTGGCTGCGAAGAAGAGCATGATGGCTCCGCCGATCAGGAAGATAGCGCCGCCTACCAGCAGACCGATACCGATAGCCTTAATCACTGCCGGTATTCTGGCTGCCAGGGTGACATCGGCTGCAACTGGAGAAGTGCCGTCGGCATTCATAAGTACCATGGTATAGTTGCCGTTGGAAGGTCTCCATTCTATAGTTTGTACTGCAGAGCCGCTGGCGGAAGCTACCCAGAAACTCTGGTCGGCAGGCGCCGGTGCTGAATCATCGCCCTGGTGAAGACTGTAATAAATATCGTCGGGATAACCTGTGAAACCTCTGGCTTCCGCATAACTGATGTCTTCCAGGTAGGCATCGACTGAAGAAGTGCGGGCGATGCCGATAAAAATAGGCTCGTCAGTGGTACTTTCTGCCTCTATTTTAAGTGTGACAGGTAGGGCCCGGTCACCGCGATAACCTTCGATATTGATATTGGCAGGTTCCGTTGTAACGGCGGCGGCATCGACTCCTATGGATATCGGGCCGGTGGAATAATAACCGTCATAGTCCCTGAAGGCGTTATCGAACATCAGGGCAAATCCGCCGGTGACAAAGAGCCCCAGCGAGACGATTACGCAGATAATTCCGAAAACCAGTAATATAATCCTTCCTGCGCTCATTGCATTACTCCTTATTGCTGCATTTTTAACCTTGCATAGGGAGAGTATACTGCAAATAAAGGGTGATTTGAATGGAAGTCCAGCCAGTATTAGTCCACCCTTTGGGACGGGAGATAACCTGGTCACTCGGACAGGTGCTATTTAGAGATGGAGTTTAGTACGAGAAGCGGGCCACCAGCGGAGACTCCAAGAATTCCCAGTGACCCTGGACGCCGTGAAAACGGGCGGCTATCTCAAAATGCAGCATGGCGATGCCGCAGTCCAGCCGTTTTGAGATATTACTGTTGAAGATGCTGTTAGCAGCGGAAAAGATGACCCAGTTGGACTCAATATGCAATCTCCAGGGCTGGCGGTTGAGGGCGGAGGGGGCCACCCGTACCGCTTCCAGAGCATCGGCCATCCAGTCTGGCTGACGCGACTGTTTTATGCCGCTGATGAATTGTTTGACCGGCATGCGTCTGAAACTGCGGGTGACACCGGCCAATACTCTCTCCTCAAAGGTCCGGTGCTGTGCCGGAAATCCCACCGGACTGACAGCCATGATCTTTTCCTGCGGGCTTAATTCAATTTGTTTTTCCACGGTCTTGGGATTGAAAAAACCGCCGATCCAGCAGGTCGCCAGGCCCATCGAGACCGCTTCCAGGATCAAGGCTTCACCCACATAGCCGGTCTTCTCTTCATAATTGGGGTCGGAAGTGTTGCCGATCATTACCATATAAGCCGGCGGGTCCTTGACCTTGCCGTAGGAGCCGATAGCCCCTTTAAATACGTTATCGATCGATCCTTTACACAGTTCCAGACGTACGCAGGGAAAGGGTTTAAAGCTGCGGGTGAACATCTGCAGTCGCTGCCACATCTCAGGGGGTACGCTGCGACCGGCCTGGTATTGACGGCGGGAATGACGCTGCTTGATGGCTAAAAACCAGCGGTCATGGGCAATTTCCATGGTCGGTCCTCACACTCGGAAGATTTAATATCGTTCAGTATAGCCTGACTATATTTTATTTTCAATACAATACTCTCTCAGATTATTCAGAGAGGCGAAGAATTCGCGCATCATAACACTGACAATATACATACCGCGCCGGGTCAGCTGAATTATACCGGCATTTTCGGTGATGGCCCCGGCCAGCCTGAGCAGACGCAGTTCGGTGCCCAGCAGATTATTGATATCTGTGCCGAATTGCTGTTTGAATTGAGCTGTATCGACCCGGGTGCCGAACAATTTGGTCAGCAGAAAATAGCGCAGATATTCTTTAGGTGAGAGACGGCGGGAGAGCGCCACCGGCAGGCGTCCGGTTTTGATCTTATTTGAGTAGCCCTCAAGGGTAAATGAGTTAACATAAAATATACCATTGATCAGGCTGACCGAACCTGCACCAATGCCGATATAATCAGCATAATCTACGATGTACTCATCAATCATCCGGCTGCCGCGGGAGAAACACCAGGTGGTTGACGGTTTGAAACCGGCATCCAGGATTTCATTCAAAATAACCGCATAGTAACGGGATTCGCTCCGGTAGTCCACTCTGTCAAAACGGCGTTCCAGAGCCTCTTTTTTATGAGGAGAGGGCATTAAAGGGTAAAAAGTGGCCTGGTCGATTTGCAACTGTTTGAATACCGCTACGTCTTTTTTAAACACCTCCAGGGTCTGGAAGGGAAAATTGAAAATCAAATCGATATTGACCGTGGTGAACTCTCCCAGCACATCGCAAACGCGGTCAATGGCCTCTTTTCCGCTGACGGTAGTGCGTCCCATAGCTTTGAGCATATTGTCATCGAAACTCTGAATGCCCAGGGAAAGCCGGTTGACACCGGCTTTTTTCAGGGCCTCTATGGTTGGGGGGGTAAGTTCCTGAGGGGTAGTTTCCAGCGAAATCGCGTTAACCTGAAATTTGCTGTGTAAATAAGCGATAAATGAGCAGAGTTCATCCATCATGACGGTAGGCGTGCCGCCGCCGAAATAGAAGTCCCTGAAGGTAAAGCCGCGCTCGATGTATATATCCAGTTCCCGGCGTAACTCTTTGAAATAAGTGCGGGCCTTGTCCTCGTGGAAAAGGTAGCGGTTGAAACAGCAAAACGGGCATAGTTTGCGGCAAAAGGGAATGTGAATGTAGAGTGACAGCTGTTCGCCCGGTCTCAGCAGAGAGGAGTTTATAATGGATTCATCCGGAGCTGAATTCAGTTTAAGAAATTTGCGTCCTTCACGGCGGGTGATATATCCGGCTATTTCTGGAATCATGGCAGACTACCTCGGAAATGTGACTCAGTGCCGGATCTTCCGGCCTGCTGGTCTTATTATAGCGTGTAGGCCGAGAGCTGTCAGCCGTTTAGTTGTCAGTTATAAGCTGTCACTAATTACTCACCCTAACCTCTTTTAGCTTCAGCTTGCCTTAAAGCAGGTTTTCTGGTAAATTAATAAAGGTGTTCGCCACGGGGCCGTAGTTCACTTGGGAGAACGTTTGACTGGCAGTCAAAAGGTAGGGGGTTCGAATCCCCCCGGCTCCACCAAAGGTATCAATAGGTAGTACTGCTATTCTATCCTTCCCTGATGGCAAGGGCAGCTTGTGAATTACCTTCACCTTGTCGCCGTTAATTTCGATTCGCTTGATGAAAGAGCGTAGAAACGCTTTTCTTTCGGCAAGATTGGCTTCCTCGATCATGTCCCGCAAGTCTTTACCATACTTTTTGACCTTTTCGACATCAATCCGTTCTTCCCCTCTTGCCACCATCTCGGCTT
>DAOUFH010000098.1:0-3352 GCA_034429955.1 Dehalococcoidales bacterium | reverse complement strand
ATATCTTAGCAGTGAGCTATTCACAGAAAGCTAACAAAGACCGGGCTAATCTCACATTTAAGTAACAAAATAGCGGTTAGAGGGATAGCTATTTAGACTCTTAGCATTTAGACAGGGCGGCCATAAGGGCCGCCTCTACAAAATTGTTGTGTAGGGTCAGTCTTGTCTCTGCCAGCACCATCTTAATACTTAATGATCTCCCGTTTCTCACTGACAGCCGTATACTGAAAAGTAATTGGAAAAAACCCAGGGCGGCCGTTACGGCCGCCCTGGCATAACTGATAACTGCTATGATACTGTTTACAGAGCTTTTTTGACTGTTTCAAATCCCAGGTCGAAAGCTTTGATATTGATATCAGCGCCTTTGCCTGCGAATTTGGCTGAAATATGCGCTTTCATGGTTTCGGGAGTAATAGGTATTTTACCGGAGCCGAACAATGCGCCTATCATGACCACATTGGCGGACTGGCGGTTGCCGGCTTTTTCAGCCAGTTCAATGGCATCCAGTGTAATTACTTTATCGGAAGCCACTTTCAATTTCTTAACTATATCGTCAATCTCGGGATAAGTGCTTTTACCCAGGGAAACTGTGGAGGGAATAACTTTGCGGATGTTGAGTACCACGGTGCTGTTTTTAGATAAATATTGAATATTGCGTAAACCTTCACTGGGCTCAATGGCGATCAGTATGTCGCATTTCCCGTCGGCGGTCATGGGAGACTCAATATCACTGCCCAGACGGATATTGCTGAAGACTGAACCGCCGCGCTGGGCCATACCCAGCACTTCGGAGCCGCGGACTTTAAAACCGGCGTCGACGGCGGCGTGGCCCAGCAGTTCACTCAGGACCACCACACCCTGTCCGCCTGTCCCGGCGATAATTATATTTAACTCTTTCAAAGCGGTTGCCATCTTACTATTTTCCTCCCTGTGAAATGGACTTGGTCGGACAAACCTGGGCGCACAGTCCGCAGCCGTCGCATTGAGATACATCAATGACCACGCTGCCGTTTTCTATTATAATGGCAGGACAGCCCAGTTGATTGATGCAGATTTTGCATTTGGTGCAGGTTTCTGGATTGATGGAGTAGGGTACGGTCTTGATGCCTGCCTGCTTCTTGTTGCGGGCGCCCAGAATGGCGCAGATGCCGCGGGCAATCACCACTGCCGGCCCGTCATAGCGCATGGCTCTCTCGATAGCTTCCGAAGTTGCTTTGAGATCAAAGCAGTTAACGACTTCCAGATGCTTTACTCCGCAAGCTTTAACCACTTCTTCGATTTTAATACCGGGAGCGTCGCCGGCTGGAGCGCTGGGATTGGGCTGGAAGCCGGTCATAGAAGTAGCTGAGTTGTCCAGAATAACCATGGTCACTCTGGTATTATTAAATACCGCGTTAATCAGCGGGGGTATACCGGAATGGAAGAAGGTTGAATCGCCCAGATGTCCGATGACCGGATGGTCCTGTCCGCGGGCCAGACCGTTGGCGATACCGAAACCGCTGCCCATACAAATTGAGGTATCATAAGCGTTCAAAGGTGCGTAAGCGCCCAGGCTGTAACAGCCGATATCGCTGGAAATGGCTCTCTCTCCCAGGTCTTTTTTGGTTTTGCGGGCAGCGACATTGATGGCATGGAAGGAAGCCCGGTGAGGGCAACCGGCGCACAGGGTGGGCGGTCTCAAGGGCAATACTGCATTAGCATCTGCAACTCTCTTATCAATGGCGTCGAAATCAGCCGGCAGTGGCAGATTCAACAATTTGGCGAGACCCTCGGTCGCTTTGCGGATGGACAGTTCGCCGACAGTCGGCATAACATCCTTGCCGTGGATCTTTACATTGATACCGGCTTTCTGGCAGATTACCGCTACATGATTTTCGACAAACGGTTCAAGTTCTTCGATAACCAGAATATCAGAGACTGAATTACACAGCTCCTTGACCAGTTTTTCAGGTAGCGGATAGGGCGTGCCGATTTTTAACAGAGAAACTTTATCTTCCAGTCCCAGCCAGCGCAGAGCTTCCGCGGCATAGCCATAAGCGATACCGGAAGCAATGACGCCCAGTTTGGCACCTTTGACCGTTGTCAGACGGTTGTAGACCATACTATCGACAGCTTCTTTTATCCGGTTGAAGCGGTCTATCATCACTAGGCGATTTTTACGTGACCAGGCCGGCATACAGATAAAGCGGTCGCGGTTGGCCGGTCCGTAATCACCCTTTCTTTTCTCTTTAGGCAGCGGACCGAGTTTGACGTCGCCGCGGGCGTGGCTGATACGGGTTACCGAGCGCAGCACGAAAATCTGACCGAACTCCTCGGACCATTTGAAGGCGTCTATGACCATATCTTTGGCTTCCTGGGGTGAGGAAGGCTCAAGTATGGGAATATAGGCCTGTTCAGCGATAAAGCGGTTATCCTGCTCGTTCTGAGACGACCACTGGCCGGGATCGTCGGCATTAACCAGGACAAAGCCGCCGCGGGCGCCCATATAAGAAGCCGACATCAAAGTATCATGGGCTACATTGAGGCCGACATGTTTCATTGAAGTCATGGCGCGCACATTGGCCATTGAGGCTCCGAAAGCCACTTCAAAAGCCACCTTTTCGTTGACCGACCATTCAGCGTAATAACCCATCTGCTTCGACAGGTTGACCAATGTTTCGCTGATTTCACTGGACGGGGTGCCCGGGTAAGCTGCATACACCTGTAAGCCCGCTTCAATCGCGCCCCTGGCAATAGCTTCATTGCCCAGCATGAACAGGCTTTTGCCGGCGGCATCGGAACTCAGGGTTAATTTTTCTCCTGCAACCAATTTATTTCCTCCTGAACATAATAATAAAAAATATTCAGTCTGTATTTAACGGGGAAGCGGCTATACGGACTGCTTATTTTTTAACGATATTTTTTAAGGCCCTTTTCCAGACCTGGCAGTGACCCTTCAATGGTTCTGTCATCGATGCAGTAGGAAATCCTGAAATAGCCGGGCGCTTTAAAAACAAATCCGGGCGTAGTCAGCACCAGCAGTTCTTTCAGTTCAATCACGAAGGCTTCATCATCAGGAATCGGGCTTTTTGGGAAGATATAAAAAGCACCTTCGGGTTTTACCACGGAATAGCCCATTTCGGTCAAAGCTTTGTATAAAAAGTCCCTTTTCAGGCGGTAGATATCGGTATCGATGTGGACGTTCTGCAGCCGGCAGACCGCTTTTTGCATAATGGTGGGGGCGTTGACAAAACCCAGGACGCGGTTGGCATAATTAAGCGCTTTCACGATATCGGCGCCGTCCGTGCATTCCGGATGTACCGCCACATAGCCGATTCTTTCACCCGGCAAGGAGAGGTCTTTGGAATATGAA
>DAOUFH010000097.1:0-1728 GCA_034429955.1 Dehalococcoidales bacterium | reverse complement strand
CTCATATTCCGGGCCGCCGTAGTCTGGGTCTACCTGATACTGTCCTTCGACCTTGACCTTCTTTTTGCAGCGTACCGGGCAGGCGAAACAGCCCTCCATGCCGACGCCGTAGTTGTTTTTGATGGCAATGCCGTCGATGTTTTTTACCTGGGGGAAAGAGCCGCCGCGCCAATTATAGACCGGCAGGTCGCCGGTGGTCTCATAAGCCGACATATCAAAGCCGGTTCCGGCTTCATGCCAACCCTTTACAACGGGCACATTATACATATTGGCGGAGAACCATTTATTGATTTCTTTCAGTTTTTCAGGATTGGCTACCGCAGGCGGAGTACGGCCCCTGACAGCGATGGCTTTCAAATTCTTCGAGCCCATCACAGCGCCCAGTCCGCCGCGTCCGGCTGCATCGTAAAGACCGTTCATAATACAGGCGCTACGAATCAATTTTTCACCGCCCGGACCGATCATAGCCACCCGGGCTTTGGGGTCGCCCAGTTCATCGCGCAGCATTTGCTGGGTCTCTTTGGTCTTCTGTCCCCAGATATGCGAGGCATCCTTGATCTGGGTAACGCCGTCGTTGATCCAGATGTAGACCGGTTTTTCGGCCCGGCCTTCGATGATAATAACATCGTAACCGGCCCGCTTGAGTTCAGCGCCCCAGAATTCACCCACCTGGGAGAGAGCGATGCCGCCGCTGAGCGGAGATTTGGCCCCCACGCCGTTACGCCCGCTGGCGATCATGGGCGTGCCGGTAACCGGGCCTGAAGCGAATATCAGTTTGTTCTGAGGGCCGAGAGCGTCAATTCCTCCCGGCAGCTCATTCAGCAGGAAATAAGAGATAAATCCGGAGCCGCCCAGATATTTGCGATAAAAAGCCTCCGCAATGGTCTCTTCGGAGACCTTGCCGGTGCTCAAATCGATCCTGAGTATTGTACCTGTCATGATTCGTCCTTAGCCGCCTGTATCCCAGGGGAGGGCGCAGCGGAAATGTCTTACGGGAAAGTGCATTCTACTTTCCCGTTCTTCTACTAATTTTAATATATATCCGGCTCTGAAGCGAATCCTATCGAAGTTAGTGTCTCGGTGCAAATTGGCCGAAAGCTGTTTAAAGGGAGGCTGCGCCAGATAAATTGCGAACGTATGAGGCTGCTGTCGTAAGTATATTTTAGAGTTCAGACAGGCTGAAACGCCTATGGCTTAGCCGGGGGTTGTTCTTGAGGTTCGATAACCAGACTATTCAACTGAGTCAGACGGTCTTGCAAGACAGCCGGTTCGGTGACTGGCGGCTGGCAGCTATGTCCCTGACACAAATATACCGCCGGACGGCCATCCAGCAGGGTTTTGCCTTTTAAAACAGCCAGTTCCGAAAAAGCAGAGACATCATCGGTATCCAGAATAGCCGTTAAACGATTTGGATTCCAATTATGTAAAATAACCTGCCTAAAATCAGCCGTAGCCGGATTGCTGCGGGGACCTATCACGGCGATATCCTGGGCCGGGCCCAAATATAGATCAAGAGCACACAGCCAGTTACCGAATGAAAGCGGATAGCCGGACAGATACTGATTTACTGAACGTAAAGACTGCAAGGCAATCTCAGTCAGACGTTCATCCCCGCTGAGGCGGGCTATCTTCTGCAGAATCAAAGCAGCGGAGGACAGACCGCCGGGCACAGCACCGTCATAAATATTCCTGGGCCGTTTAAACAGCGCTTGATTATCCGGCGCACTA
>DAOUFH010000096.1:0-13058 GCA_034429955.1 Dehalococcoidales bacterium | reverse complement strand
TAGAAATCCGGCACTACGGCGGTTGTGGCGGTAGTGGTAGTACCGGTCGTAGCGGTAGGCGCAGCCGTAGTCGCAGACAGGGTGGGAGTGTGGACCGGCGGCGTATTGTCTCCGGGCGACAAAGAACCCCATTGCAGTCCGCCGGAACGCAATACCAGCCCCAAAACCGTGCCGCCCACGATAACCAGTATCAGTACCAGTGAAACAGTTTGCCAGACAGGACGGTTCAGAAATAATTTTTGAAACCAGTTCCGGTCGGCTTCAGACTCCCCAGCCTTGAGACCGGCACTTAGGCGCTGCTGCAGAGCGGTCTTGAATTCTGCGGAAGGCACCGGACGCAGGTTCTTCATTAAACCGGCAAATTCCAGAGCGCTGACCAGTTCGCGATCGGCCTGCGCTGTTATTTTCAGGTCTTTTCCCCTGAGCAGACGGTCAAGATTCTCTGAAAACTGCTTTTCCGTCCGTATCCCTCTACCCATCAGTCTCCCCCCTGAAGTCATCTCTCAGCTTGCGAATACTCCTGAACAGAATTACCGCTACATTCGATTCACTCAGGCGCAGGTTAGCGGCGATCTGGCGGTTAGTCATTTCAGCCCCGAATTTCAAAGAGATAATCTCCTGTTCAGTCTGCGAAAGACGGGACAAACACTGATTCAGGTGCGCAACGGTATCGTTGAGTTCGCTCTGCTCCTCGGGTGAAGGACTTTGCAAGTCAGCCGCAGACGGATCTGCCAGGTCGACGGTCTGCGCGGTCTTGCGGGTACGGAAATAATCGATCAGAGTGTTGCGGGCAATGGTGAAAATCCAGGTCGAAAAGCGCGCCTTGCTGGAGCTGTAACTGTTAAATTTGGTCAGGGCCTTCTCAAAAATAGCCGAGGTAATATCCTCTGCCTCCGTAATATCATTCACCCTGTAAGCCACATAGCGGTAGACTTTAGGCAAAAATTCCCCATAAAGCTCGGCAAAACGCGCAGCGTATTCAGCGCCGACCTTCTCAACTATCTGAGCCTGAGTCAGAATAATCAGCAATATTGCGTCCCGTTTGTGGTTAGTTGCATTTAGTTATACGAATGAGAATCAAAAGTATTACAGAGACCGGCCGCAGCCTGGTCTTAATCCGAAATAAGCTACAAATAGCAAAGATGTTAATATTTTATTTGTTATTGTACAGGAATAGCGGAGTATAAAAAAGCCGGCCCATCCGGGGCCGGCCGGTGTCAGTTTTGGGATAAAGGCGGCTATCTTAAGACAAAAGGAATCACCAGCGCTACCAGGCCGGTAAACAGTACCGCTATCATGAAAAGGTTATAACGGATTTTATAATCACCCAGCAAAGTGGCATCATAATAACCGTCAACGGACTGGTCTTTATACATTTTAAGCAAGCCGTTCAGCAGTTTCCGGCGCATCTGGCGTCCGTGTATCAGTCCCATCTCGACCACCAGATTGACCACGATAACCAGGGCGGCGAAAGTGAACATTACAATGTTGCGGGTGCCCGAATCGCTGCCGGAGGCTATACCGGAATTGATGCCCAGCGTGATCAGGTTCAACAGTATAGCGGTAATTACAAACACCGTATCCGTCCTGGCATTGGAGCTTAACTCATTGATAATATGTTCATGTACTCTCTGTATCATTGCTACGGTCCCCTTTAGTACTATTTTCCGGACTCCCGGCCTGAGCAGTATGCCTGGAAAGATCTCAGGACTTGCCCCAGCGCAGATAAATCAAAACAAAGGCCAGCACCACCACCAGACCGATACCCAGACCGACCCAGGCCCAGACGCTGCGGCCGCCTTCTACACGTACATATAAAGAGGTTACTGAGCGCACCTGGTTCGAATCGGCCACCAGATTGACGCTGTAGTCACCTTCGGTAGAGCCTGAATCAACCTTTAAAACCACATCGACCGTTGTGGAACTGCCGGGAGTCAGCGAAGCGATGGAATCGGGCGAGAAGCTCACCTGTAATCCCTGCGGAGCATCATGGCTGAAAGTGATATTGCTGATATCGGAATCTCCGTTATTTTTCACAGTGAGATAAAAACGGGACTCCTCTCCCCGCTCCAGCGCACCGGGGAAATTGCCGGAAAGCATCAGCAGTAATTCAGTCTTGGCGTCCTGGGCTGCTATTGTTACAGGCTGGCTGACGGCCGCCGCCAGCAGGAACAGACAGCCCAGCAGGGCTAAATAGACCTTTTTCATCGGATACCCTTACCTCCGAATTAGTTTCCAGTCTGATTATATCGCAAAAAGTTCCTTCGGAACTCTATTTATCAGCCTGACGGTTATGGCAGGCGATAGTCCAGGTGCGGGACTTCTTGATAAAATCCTGCACCTCCTTCTCACTGCGGAATTCGGCCTGGTCACAGACATCATAATGCACCATGGAGGCTTTGTCTCTGTATAGCTTGGGACGGGCACGCACAGCCGGGTAACCCACCGCCAGCATATCATAGACCTGCAAATGGTCCGGAATATGTAGAAGATCCTTCACCATGCACTGGACATAGGGCACACTGACGGCCGAAACCCACTGAGAGGCCAGACCCAGCACTCCCGCCGCCATGTGCAGGTACAGGAAAGCATTGGAAAGGCTGGATACAAAGATTTGTTCCCGGCGGTTTTTATCGCAGCGTACCCCCATGGGCAGACCTTTCTGGGTGCGTACATCACCATACATAATGATATAGACCGGCGCAGTGCTGTAGTCGGCAGCGCTACCAACCGGTTCCGGGTTCCAGACCTTCTGCCACTCCTCACGGGTATTTTCCATAATGCCGGACTGGGCGATATACTCACCACACCAGCCGGCGATTTGCTTGATTAATTCCGGCCGGCGCACTACCACGAATTCCCAGGGTTGCTGGTTAAAACCGGAAGGAGCGCGGCTGGCAGCCTCGATCATCCGGTCAATCAATTCCTCCGGTATCGCATCAGGTTTGAAACGACGCAGGCTGCGGGTGTTGTCGAACAACTCCAATAACTGCTCATACTCCATGCGGCTACCTCTCGCTAAATTATTGATGCTGCTCACATTATAGCATTTATTGTCTAATCCACCTCCCCCGGCAAAGAACCTCCGGCGGAATAAACTACCCTAACGGCCAGGGCGGAACCCGACCATGGCAGAGTCCCAAAGCCGCAGCGGAGTGCTACAATGGCGGTCATAAAGCCTGAAATAAAGCGACAAGAGGGTTGCCATGAACAAGGTTATCGAAGTCAATCACCTTTACAAAAAATACGGTAAATTCAAGGCAGTCAACGATGTCTCGCTGGAAGTCCGGGAAGGCGAAATCTTCGGACTGCTGGGGCCCAACGGAGCAGGTAAGACCACTATCGTAGAATGCCTGCAGGGATTGCGCAATCCCGATTCCGGCAGTATCAGAGTACTGGGATTCAATCCGCAAACCGAGAAGCCAGCCCTGCGGCGCTACATAGGCTCGCAATTGCAGGAATCCGCTCTGCCGGACAGATTGCGCACGTGGGAAGCGCTGGACCTTTTCCGCTCTTTCGTGCCGGAAGGCCAGGACTGGCAAACCCTGATGGAACAATGGGGTCTGAGCAGCAAGCGCAAAGCAGCCTTCAGCAGCCTCTCGGGCGGGCAGAAGCAACGCCTTTTCATCGCCCTGGCGCTGGTCAACAACCCCAAACTGGTATTTCTGGATGAGATGACCACCGGGCTCGACCCGGCTGCCCGGCGGGGCGCCTGGGAGCTTATCAGACAAATCCGGGATAAGGGGACCACCGTAGTACTGGTAACCCATTTCATGGAGGAAGCCCAGCAGCTTTGCGACAGGCTGGCGATTATAGACCAGGGCCGGGTGATAGACACCAATTCGCCGCAGGGACTGATTAATAAATACGCCCAGCAGATTAAGATAATTTTCAGCCATCAGAACGGAGACTTGAGATGGCTGGAAACAATTAAACTGGTGAGATCGGTCAAACGCAGCGGGCAGAGGGTCGAAGTCACAGGTGAAGGAGCCGTGCTGCCTCATGTGGCGGCCGCCCTGCTGGAGCACAACATCGTACCGGAAGACCTGCATATAGAACAACCCACCCTGGAAGAAGTCTTTTTAAATATCACGGGCAGCAGCCTGGCTAACCGTGACCTGAGGTAATTAAAATGAAAGCACTGGGCAAATTGATACTGGTTGAGCTCAAACTTTTCGTACGGGAACCCATCACCCTGGTCTTCACTCTAATTATGCCGTTGATAATGTTCATAGTGATGGGTGAAGTTTTCGGTAAGGCCGCCGATGTCAGCGCCATATACCGGGGAGTCAACGCCATGGATTACTATACCCCGGCTTACATCGGGGTGGTTATCGCGGCTGTGGGACTGATTGCAATTCCGGTCCACCTGGCCGGCTACCGGGAAAAAGGCATCCTGCGCAGGTTGCGGGCTTCTTCTCTTTCAGTAGGCAATCTCTTTTTATCTCAGCTGGTGGTAGGGCTGATAATCACTGCGGTATGTATGGCGGTACTGATAATACCGGCCGTTACCCTGTACCATATAGCCGCACCTCATAACCTGGCGCTGGTGATCGGCGGGTCGGTGCTGGCAATGTTAAGTTTTACCTGTATGGGCATTATGCTGGGCTTCATTCTACCCTCAGCGCGGGCGGCTCAGGGAGTGGGTATGCCCCTCTTTTTCCTGATGTATGTGGTTTCCGGTTCCGCTCCGCCGCGCGAGGCGATGAGTTCGATGATGCAAAATATCGGCCAGGCCCTCCCGCTGTGGCATGTCACTTCGGTGGTCCAGGACGCCTGGCTGGGCTATGGATGGAACGTTGCCGCCTCATTGATTCTGGCCGGAGCGACGCTGGCGGCCGCCCTGATTACCTTCCTGGTATTTAGAAAGGAATAAAGGGCCTTTTCAGCCACGGGTTTTAGTGTATAATAGAGGCAAAATCAGGCCGTTACGGGAGGAATCGGAATGCCGGATGTCCGTCTAGCAGAAAGATTATTGATAAAACCCGGGTATAAAGCACTTTTTGTGAACGCACCTGACGGTTACAGCAAACTGCTGGGAAGAATGCCTGCCGGAGTCACAATCCTGGAGCAGTACGAAGACTCCATCGACGTAATCCAGGTCTTCGTAAAATCGGTGGCTGAACTGGAGACCCATTTGAATAGCCTGAAGCCGCTGTTGCAACCGCTGGGAACGCTGTGGGTGAGCTTCCCCAAAGCCACCGCCCGCATCACAAGCGATATCGACCGTGAGGTCATCGAAGCCTGTGCGTCGGCCCAGGGACTGAAACCGGCCGGCTTAATCTCGCTGGACAAGACCTGGTCGGCACTCCGCTTTAAACTAATATAAGGGTTAATCCCCAAAAACCGGTATCAAAATGATACCGGTTTTTGATCTTTAAATTCAGTCCTCTCTATCTTTGCGGTAGTCTCAAAGGCCCGGAAGACGGCCGACTTATCAACCATTCCCCGACCTTTTCCAGCAGAGGTAGTTTCATCTCAAGGTTCTGACGGCGGGCGGTTATCATATCCACACAATCGAACCCACAGGAACGCAAAATTCGCTCCAGGTTAGCCAGGGCTTCGGTAGTTCCATTGCCGCTGCCACCGGCGAAACAGAGTCCCACAGCCGGGATTTTAAGGGCTTCAGCCGGTTTGCCGTCTGCTGGTTGAGTGACCAGTCCTGTACGACGTAGCCGGTCTAAAAAACACCGCAAGCTTTCGCTCAGGTCTTGATAATATACCGGACTAGCAAATACCACTGCAGCCGAACTGCGAATCTTGTCTACCAGTGCAACAAAATCATCCTGAAGAATACAACGCCGTTCTTTCAAACAGACGCCCCAACCGTCGGCATTACATTGACGGCAACGTTCCAGTTTACATTCAGTCAGAAAAATAGTCTCAAATTGACCATCGGCCCGGCTGAGACCTTTTTCCAGGGCTTTAATTAACTGAGCGGTGCGGCCTTTGCGGTTACGGCTGCCTGAAAGAATTAAAACCTTCATACTACAATATCCTGATTCGGTCACATAACAGCCGGAAAACCGGCTAATTCGAAAACAAAACCACTCTCTGAATATTTTAATCTCAGACTTGCAGCACTTTACTGAGGAATAGCCTGGTACGTTCCTGAGTGGGATGGTCGAAAAGCTGGTCGGGATGTCCCTCCTCGACTACTTGTCCTTCGTCCATAAAAATACAGCGGGAGGCAACCGCCCGGGCAAAGCCCATTTCATGAGAGACCACCACCATAGTCATACCTTCTTTAGCCAGATCGGCCATGACGTCCAGAACCTCTTTAATCATCTCCGGGTCAAGCGCGCTGGTCGGTTCGTCGAATAGCATGATTTTGGGATTCATAGCCAGAGCACGGGCAATTGCCACCCGCTGCTGCTGACCGCCTGAGAGTTGACCAGGAAAGGCCTCCGATTTGTGCTCTATCCCCACCTTCTTAAGCAAGTCGGTAGCAATTTTCTGAGCCTCTTCATTGGGCCTTTTACGCACAACACGCTGGGCCAGAGTGACATTATTCATTACAGAGAGATGAGGAAAGAGGTTGAATTGTTGAAAGACCATACCCACTTCACGGCGGACAGCATTAATATTCTGGGCCGTTTTAAGCAGAATTCCATCGACTATAATTTGTCCTGAATTATACTCTTCCAGGTGATTGATACAACGTAACAGAGTAGACTTACCCGAACCTGATGGGCCCAAAATAACCACCACTTCACCTTTACGTATATTCAGGCTGACTCCTCTCAGAGCATGCACACGCCCGAAATATTTGTGTACATCATGCATCCGGATAATAGGTTCTTCCGTCATCTAATAGCCTCTTTTCTTTTCCAGCCAGACCAGAAGCCTGGTGAAGAAGAGGGTCATTATGAGATACAGCAAAGCGACCATAGTCCAGGTTTCGATTGGATTAAAATGGGCGGCCATATACTCACGTCCGCGGCGAGTTAAGTCCGCCATAGCCACCGCGCTGACTAGAGAAGTATCTTTTATCAGCATTATAAACTCATTACCCACAGGAGGCAGTACGGTACGTATAGCCTGCGGTAATACCACATAACGCATAGACTGAAAGTAGGTCATACCCTGGCTGCGGGCAGCTTCTATCTGTCCTTTGGGAATACTCTGTATACCAGCCCTGAAGATTTCCGTCATATAAGCACCGTAACAGACTACCAGGCCGACTACCGCCAGCACAAAGGCATTGGACTGATATTCTATCATGGGCGAGAAGTGGATAGCTTCACCGATATAGCGGATTGCCGTAGGAGCAGCGAAATACCACCAGATCAACTGCACCAGCAGAGGAATACCACGGAAGACTTCGATATAAAGTGTAGAAAGAAATTTAATAACCGGGTTTTTCGCGATACGAGCCAGGCCGCCGATAATACCGACCAGAATAATAAAGACAAAAGAGATAACGGTGAGAAGAATAGTGGTAACAATACCGTCACGCACAAACTTGACGATATTCAGAAAGGGATCGGGCATAAGTACCATCAACAGTACGATGATTAATGCAACCGCGCCCACCAGCCACCACCAGGCATCGAGCTGTGAAGGTAGCTCATTGCCCGGTATCAGCTTTAATTCATTTTTACTTTCAGAGGAAGATCTGTTGTTATCAGACCTTCCTCCAAAAATACGTCCAAAAATGTTAGGCAATCTTTATATCCTGCCAGGTTTATTTCAACCATTTTTGAGAGTACTCTTCAATCAGACCTTCATCTTTAACTTTTTTTAAACCGGCATTAATTTTATCCAGTAAGTCAGTCTTGCCTTTGGCAACTGCAATTCCATAGTACTCATCGGTAAAAGCCTCGCCGACAACTTTAATCTTACCTGTATTCTGGTTGACATATTGTAAAGCGACGGGATTATCACAGACCACAGCCACAACCTGTCCGTTAATCAGATCCTGGAAAGCCAGACCGATGTCGTCGTAGGGTTTGGTAGTAGCGTCTTCCAGCTTGGAAACCTCGATGTCACCGGTAGTACCGAGCTGCACACCGACTACACCTGCCAGAGTATCCTTGCCGGTGATTTCAGTATTATCGTTACGAACCACCACAATCTGCCCGGCCGCAAAATAAGGGTCGGAGAAAAGCATATCTTTAGCACGAGCAGGGGTAATAGTAATGGATGAAATAGCGGCATCATACATGCCCTGGGCCATTCCGGCCAGCAGAGGGTCCCAAGCTACATTTTTGAATTCAACCGTGAAACCGCCTCTCTCGGCGATGGCGTTCATAATATCGATATCCATCCCTTCGATGGCCTTGGTATCTTCATTGACATACTCGAAAGGAGGCCAGGTAGCATCAGTAGCCACGACGACAGCGCCGGAGGTGGTTTCTGTCGTGTCTGAACTGCATGATGTAAATGCCAAGCTTACAAGAACCAGACCGAGAAACACCAGCCAGAGAACTTTTTTCATGTATATCCTCCCACAACATTATTATTTTTATGGATACATCATACCAGAGTTATGTATCTTTGTTAAATTTCAAATGTGGTACAATAACAACAGTGCCCCAGCATAATATTGAGGGCTGGTTGTTCGTAGTTAAAACAACCGGCTTATACGATATCTACGAAAAAGAGAAAAGCACAGCTAAAAGTCAGGAGGTAGCGATGATTTCAAAAAGCCAGATCGAGACACTGGTCAAAGAGTCCGCTTTCGGAACAGATACCCCCGCCAGTCAAAAAGAGATACGCCGGATGGCCGCCGAGGCCGGAATCTACCCGGCCAGCATACAGGCCCTTTATGAAAAAATAGGCCGGGGACAATACTCCGGTTTCACTGTGCCGGCCATCAACCTGCGCGGCATCAGCTATGATATGGCACGGGCGGCCATCAGAGCAGCCCTGAACGACCAGGTCGGACCAGTCATTTTTGAGATTGCCCGCTCCGAGATGAGCTATACACTGCAGACCCCCGGCGAATTCGCTGCAATGGTCATGGCGGCAGCTCTGAAAGAAGGTTATAAAGGTCCGCTGTTCATACAGGGCGATCACTTCCAGATACGCCGTAAGAACTTCAGCAACGAACCACAGAAAGAGCTTGATTTCGTGCGCAGCCTGATCAAACAGTCTATCGAGGCTGGTTTTTATAACATTGACATCGATGCTTCCACTCTGGTGGATATCGATAAAGCCGACCTGGCAGAACAGCAGCTTAATAACGGCAAAATAACCGCTGAAATGACACAGTATATCCGCTCAATCCAGCCGGACGGCATCACGGTCTCGGTCGGCGGAGAAATCGGTGAAATCGGCGCCGGCAACAGTACGGTGGAAGACCTCAAGGCCTTTATGCACAGGTATCAGGAGCATCTACCCTCCGGCCTGCAGGGCATATCCAAAATCAGCGTGCAGACCGGTACTACCCACGGTGGAATAGCCCTGCCGGACGGTACTATCGCCAAAGTCAAGCTAGACTTCGATACGCTGCAAAAACTCTCTAAAATGGCCAAAACAGAATACGGCATGGGCGGCGCGGTTCAGCACGGTGCTTCAACTCTGCCGGATGAATTGTTCGATATGTTTCCCAAAGTGGGTACCCTGGAAATACACCTGGCGACCGGTTTCCAGAATATCGTCTTTGACTCTCCCAACTTCCCGGCCGATTTGATGGCTAAAATCCAGACCGGACTGACTGCCAAATACCCTGCAGAACGCAAAGCCGGCGATACCGATACCCAGTTCTACTACAGCACCCGCAAACGGGCCTTCGGCGATTTCAAACAGGAACTCTGGAATCTACCGGCTGCCACTTTGCAAAAAATCGGTGAAGAGTTGGAGGAGCGGTTCGCTCTGCTCTATCGCAAGCTGAACCTGGCCGGCACCCGCAACGTGCTGGATGAAGTCTATCCCGCCTGATATAGTATGTAGGCAAGAGAGGCGCTGCTAGCAGCGCCTCTCTTTTTGTGATTTTTTTGTGATGTCCCGAGCCCCGTTGTGACAGCCTGGTGAGATACGGCAGTTACACTAAAAATACTGTCAGGCATCTCATGGTGAGAGAGGAGGGTCAGGGGGGATGTTAAACCGTTTTTTTAGAGTCATCAGTTCACTGCCGCTGTGTCACGGTCTGCAAATGCCCATCCACGGGTCCGTTCCCGATGGCAATCATCACCGTTTCCACACCCCAATGCGCCGTCGTAAAGCCTGTTTGCCGGGAGCCAAACCATCTTTTGTTATCAAACTGAAAGTCTAAAACGAACGGTCATAGCCCTAAAGCCCGATTGTTCAGAACTGACTCAAAGTAGTATGATAATAATTGGAATACACTAAATTTAAGGTAATAGTAACATGGAAGACAGCATCTGGGAGTATCCCTTCGGTGAATTAGAGGAAGATGACGACCTCTTTTTCAAACAGACCGGGAAAAACCGCCTGAAAGATCAAAGCTGGCGGTAAATACAAAGCTAAGGCGGAGCTTTATAAAGCTCCGCCTAATTATTTCGACAGGTCTATACGATGCACAGCCCGCCTTATTCTTGCCAATTGTGTCGGCAATTGAGACAGCTGATATTAACCGCCGAGGGATGCAACGAATACCGGAAGTCCAGTCTGGCGGAGCCGCAGTGAGGGCAACGCAGAAATTGTGCGGTCGGCAGGCCGTCGGGATGGGAATGCTCCGGGGAGTTGGGAAGCGGCCCGGTTTTAAAGACTCCGGGCAAGCGGGTGATATCTTCTCCCTTCATAGCTTGCTCAGTCTGGACTGATTCGCCGGTCGCTTTCAGAATATCAGAGGCCCTTGAATAGTCCTGTCTGGCTACCATGACCTCATAATAATCACTGAGAATATACTGTTTTTTATGCAGGCTGAAAGCTATACCGGCATCCTGCAATATCCGGCCTACAGCCTGCGCAGATAACAGTCCGATTTTAATCGCCACCGGTAACAGGTTTTTATCGGACGGTCCCGTTTCGGCAGGTTCGGGCTGGCTATAAGCCGGCTGGCCGGCCTCAGGAATCCCCTGCACTTTTAAATCAGGTAAACCGTCAGACGGTTGATAAGCCAGGTTGACATCTATCAACTGTCCTCCGCACCCCGCACACTTTTCTAGCCAATTCTGATATTTACTGCCACATTTAGGACACAGGCGCATACAGTCATCTCCACAATTGTATGCCAAACATACCATGATTCGCGTTGTACATACCGTCTATGCCCTTGCTGAAATTACAGTTGGTTAGACAAGGACCTAAGAGAAAGTCGGCGATCTTCCGCTAATATACACCCCGGGTCTATCACTCAGGAGCTTCCGGGCAGCCTTAATGTGAGGAAGAGGCAAATCAGCTTTTTTAAACCAGAACTATTCTAAATCATCACATCTATCTTTTCAATAGCTATTTTTTAAGTCTTTTTGTATCCGTTCGTTTTTATTCGAAGTATAGTGCCAAAAATCTATTGGCAAGTCCGGCACCGGTGTTTCAAACCTGATCGGAGATGTAAGGTAGCTGTTAAGTGAAATAAATGAGAGGAGGAAGGTTGAAAGTTAGAGAGATTGATAAAAGACCGGATGATTTGACTGCTATACAGCCTAACCCGGATTGTAGATAAGAATCCGGAAAATCTGATAAAACGATACTAAACAAGCTGACGTAGTAATATCAACCCAGAGTTATTTTTCTTGAAGACAACCCGGAGGATGCCAACCGGGAGCGGCTGTACTTATTCGGCAGAGGTGCCTTTGGGGGTACTCAGACCGGCCGAGATGCTCTTTATGATGGTGAGCAAACCAACCACCGCCCGCTGCACTTCCACCGGCTCCTGTGACAGCACTCTGGCAACATAGGGATCAAGCTCTTTAGAACCATGGCTGCCGGCGGTTGCCGGTCTGACCACCGGTAGATGATCGCTCTTTTCAGCACTGAGATGCGGTGACAAATACCCCGCCAGAGTAAAAAGCTCTTCTTCTCCGAACCCCAGCGGTCCGGCTATTCTCTGCAGTATATCAGCCGAAGGGAAACGGTCGCCCTTCTCAATACGGCCCAGATGAGAAGGAGACACACCCGAAGCGGCGGACAGATCATAGAGTGTCAAATTAGTGGAAAGCCTCTGCTGTCGCAGTATTTTCCCCAGGTTCTTGCGATAGGCATTCATTATCATTTATTTACTTTCCGTATCAGCTCCCGGTCAAATTAGACCAGGCTCAATTTTCTTGAACATATATTATTGTATCTTTAAGAAACACACCGAACCAATGATACCACAGCCCAATTATCTTAGGCAATATCATTTATTTACAATTCTGTTAAATTTTTACGAACCGGCCCGCCAGACTGCATTTTACAGCCGGATCAAGCATTCCCTCTACATATTATCTTATTCGATTTTCATATATTTCGGTCGTATATTTAATATACCCCACTGTCAAACATAATAACTTAATATTACTTACTTGAGTGCGGAGAGTTGTTATGTTATGATTCAAATTAGGGAATATTTGTTCCAGCCTGAAAAATAACCTGATTTAATATGTGATGAAATCCAAAAATATGCCGTCCGAAAAACCTAATTCTCCAGACAAGACCTATACTGAAAAAGATAAAGCTCTTGAACTGGCCATCAGCCAGATCGAGAAGCGGTTTGGTAAAGGTTCCTTGATGAAGCTGGGCGCCAATACGGCGACGCCGATTGACGTTATCCCCAGCGGTTCGTTGTCTCTGGATATAGCTTTGGGCGTAGGGGGTATACCCAAGGGCCGGATTACTGAGATTTATGGTCCGGAATCTTCAGGTAAGACTACCCTGGCTCAGCATATCATTGCCGAAGCACAGAAGCGGGGAGAGGTAGCTGCTTATATTGATGTAGAGCATGCTTTAGACCGCTCTTACGCGGCTGTTTGCGGAGTCAAAACAGAGGAACTTTATATCTCTCAGCCTGATACCGGAGAACAGGCACTGGAAATTACTGAAGCCCTGGTCAGAAGTGGGGCAGTGGATGTTATTGTAGTTGATAGTGTTGCCGCCCTGGTCCCGCAAGCCGAAATCGAAGGCGAGATGGGCGAATCCCATGTCGGTCTGCAAGCCCGCCTGATGTCTCA
>DAOUFH010000095.1:0-40038 GCA_034429955.1 Dehalococcoidales bacterium | reverse complement strand
CATACTCTGTGTGGCCGGGAATATAGTGAAAGCTCTGGTCATCTCGTATGCCGGCTATTATGGTATCGGCTTTATTCAAAACCTGCTGCAGTAACAGTTTCGGCTCGAAAACTATTCGGATTGGCCGCTGCTTTAAATTATGCTAAAATCGATTCAACTCCAGGGGGTATTGTCATACATAACAGGATTCAAAAATTAGTCTATACCCTTTTCGGGACCAGTCTGGTGATCGGCTCGCCTATCAAAGCCCAACTTGGCGTGCTCAAGGCCCGTGTCCCTGAGTCTTTTCTCCACCGCAAGATGGATGATCTGGGTTGCGGTGACGGTAAAATCACTTTACATTTAAAAGAGATTTTCAAACCGGTTAAAACCCGTGGTTTTGATATTTATCCGGCCCTGATCAAGCGGGCCAAAGGCCGGGGCATAGACGCTGTTGAAATGGACCTGGAAACCTCTTTGCCCAAAGGTGAACTGGCAGTGATGTGGGGCGTTCTGCACCATCTTAAAGATGCCGAAAAATGTCTGAAGCAAATTGCAGCCAACTATCCGATGGCTTTTATCCGTGAACCTATTAAAGAAAAAGGGGCTAAGGGCCTGGAAATGGGCGAGCCTTTTATTAAGGAAGAAGTAGAAGGCTGGGTGGAACGGCATTTCCCCGGCGCTGAAAAATTTTACTACGGCGGCTGTATCTTCGTTTTCTATTCCCGCGCCTGACGGTTTTCTCTCTCAGCTAGTAAAAAACGCTTGATTAATCAAGCGTTTTTTTAATGTGATTCAGCTTTTTCAACGGCTATTTTAATTCTGAAGTACAGTGGGGACAGCGAGTGGCCTTCAGCGGTATGCTGGACAGGCAGTAAGGACACTCTTTGGTCGTTGGCGCTGCCGCCGGCTGGGCTGCTTTCTTTCTCTCATTCATCCTGGCGATGGGCCGTACTATAAAGAAGAAGAGCACCGCTGCCACAATCAGAAAATTAATGAGAGTATTAACAAAGAAACCATAATTGATCGTTACGGCGCCGGCTTCTTTGGCCGCTGCCAGTGAAACATAAGGACCGGCCACAGAGCCTTCCTTCAGTACTACAAACAGGTTTTGGAAGTCCACATTGCCCAGTGCCAGCCCGATCGGAGGCATGATAACATCATTGACGAATGAACTGACGATTGCCCCGAAGGCCACACCGATAACGATGCCGACCGCCATATCCACCACATTGCCGCGCATGATGAAATTTTTAAAGTCTTTAAGCATACCTCTTGTTTCTCCACGCAAAATATTTTAATCAGTTATATTATAGGCGATTTTCCGTGAAATATATTATTGAGGTATGACACTGCCTGTAGTGACCAGTTTGGTGATATCGCTGAAAGTAACCAGGAGCATCAGACCGATTAGCAGCAGGAACCCGATGCCGTGGATAAGCCCTTCCACTTTGGGGGATATTTTACGTCCGCCTCTGATCATCTCCAGTATCACGAAGAAGATTCTGCCTCCATCCAGGGCGGGCAGCGGCAATAAATTGACTATGCCCAGGTTGATGCTGATGAAAGCCATCCACAGTAATAGAGGAGTCAGACCGGCCTGGGCTACCTGCCCGGTGACTTCGGTCATGCCTACTATGCCTGAGACCTGCGGAGAAGTGGTCCCGTTAATCCAGCGGGCGATTTCATCTTTATAAGCTACCAGCGTACTCCAGCAGTAGTCGGCTCCGGCCGGGAAGGCTTGCCAAACCGGCAGGCTTTCCCGGGTGGCCATCATCTGTGGCGACAGACCGATTTGACCGTAACCGGTAGCGCTGTTGAGAACAGGTGTCAGTGTGATTGTTGCCAGGCTCTCATCCGGATGTCTGATGGTCAGTGTAATCTCGACATTGGGACTGTTACGGATCGCGGTCTGGATGGAGGTGTAATCGCTCATCTCTACCCCGTTGACTGCGATAATGGTATCTCCCTGGGCCAGACCGGCCTGGGCTGCCGGATAGTCATCTACCACGATATCGATGGTTTGCGTGGGTGTGTAAACATTGTGGGGGACCGCATAGGCGATAGCGGCGATGAATATGGGCAGTATCAGGTTCATCAGAGAGCCGGCTGCCAGCACCAGTATGCGGGTGCCGTAGCCTTTACTGGCCAGGCTGCGTTCGGCCTGCGGATCTTCTTCTCCGGAAAGCTTGACGAAGCCGCCCAGCGGCAGAGCGTTGATGGAATACAGTGTTTCACCCTTACGGAAGCCCCAGATACGCGGTGGAAAGCCGATACCGAATTCCAGTACTTTCACTCCCCTGGCTTTAGCGGTGATGAAATGGGCGAATTCGTGGGCTACCACCAGTATTACCAGTATAACCACAAAAGATAAAATAGCGATTAATACCGACACTACTTGATACCTCCGGCAAAACTGTATGCGGTTTTCCGGGCCTCTTGTTCGGCCTGGTAAATCTCTTCGATGTCCGGCTGAGTGTTGTTGATGTGTTTGTCCAGTACCTTTTCGATCAGGTGCGGGATTTCGGTGAAACTGATAGAGCCGTCCAGAAAGAGAGCTACCGCCGCTTCGTCCGCCCCGCATAAAGCTGCCGGATAGGTCCCGCCTTTTTTACCTGCTTCCAGAGCCAGTTTAAGGCAGGGGAAAGAATCAATCTCCGGCTTTTCAAATTGCAGACTGCCGATTGCCGACCAGTCCATTTTAGGTAAATCAGCGTTGCTGAGCCTGTCAGGGTAAGACAGGGCAAACTGTATCGGGAACCGCATGTCCGGCCGGCTGAGCTGGGCCTTGATCGAGCCGTCGGCCAGCTCTATCATCGAATGTACAATGCTCTGGGGATGTATGACTATTTCAATGCTGGCATAAGGCATGTCGAAAAGCCAATGGGCTTCAATTACCTCCAGTCCTTTGTTCATCAGGGTGGCTGAGTCGATAGTTACCTTCTTGCCCATCTTCCAGGAGGGATGCTTAAGGGCCTCTTCAGGAGTAACTTTTTCCAGCTGAGACTGTTTGTAACGCAGGAAAGGTCCGCCGGAAGCGGTCAGGATAATCTTGGCCGGTTTCTGGCTCTCGCCGTTCAGGCACTGCCAGATGGCGCTGTGTTCACTGTCCACCGGCAATATCCAGCTATGGCTTTGCTTCATTCTGCTTAATATGATATCTCCGGCCATCACCAGCGGCTCTTTATTAGCCAGAGCGACCGTCTTATCGGCTTTAATGGCTGCCAGCAGCGGTTTCAAGCCGGCCGGGCCGGCGGTGGCGCCCACTACCAGGTCTACATTGATGTTAGAGGCGATTTCCTCCGGCGAGGCGAACCTGGCGTCTTCAAAGTTTAGAGCAGCGGCTTTTTCCAGGTGATGATAAAGCTGGGGCTTGAATTCGACGATTTGTTTTTCCAGCAGTTTCAAATTATGGCCGGCTGCCAGCCCGATGATTTTGAATTTATCAGGGTGGGCCCTTACAATATCCAGCGTCTGCAGACCGATGGAACCGGTGGAACCTAATAAAGCGATTCGTTTGATTGAAGTTTGTTTTTCCGACATCTTATTCTAATCATACAACAAAATTGAAGATAAGGTGAGTAATTCGTTTTTCGTTATTCGTGTTTAGTTTCAGGTAAAGGGGGAGATTCTTAGCGGTTAGACACTTTCAGACTGGAATTTGCTTCGGATTTATTCTTGCGTATTGCGAATTTTATTGAGTCATTGGTAGTATTGGTAGTATTGGTACTTATTGGTATTATTTAATACCCTTTTCTCGAAACTGACGGCTGATAGCTGTCAGCTATAGTTGCATTCCCACTGACAAAGCGTTTAGAATTAAGAAAAGGCGTTAAGGATTTGCTATGGTGGAACACCCATGTTTGGTCCTGAACCAGAGTTATGAACCTTTAAACGTCTGCCGTGCAAGGCGAGCACTCTCCCTAATCTTCAGCGGCAAGGCAGAGATGCTGGAGAATGGCTCCGGATATATCCATACTGCCAGTGCCCTGTATGAAATCCCTTCGGTAATCCGCCTCTCCTACCAGATCAGAAGACCTCACCCCCAGCCCAAATTAACCCGCATCGAAATATTTAACCGTGACAATTATACCTGTCAGTATTGCGGCAAGCAAAGCCGGGTTTTAACTCTGGACCATGTTATCCCGCGCCACCAGGGCGGCAAGCATACCTGGGAAAATCTGGTCAGTGCCTGTGCCTATTGCAACCGGCGTAAGGCCGGGCGTACTCCTGAAGAGGCCCATATGAAGCTGCTTTCCATTCCGGTCAGACCGGCCGGCAGTATCTATTTGAATATCCCCTATCATTTCATTGAAACCCAGCAACACTGGCAGAAATATCTGCCTCCCAGAGCTGCTTGAGATAGTTCGACCGCAAAAAAACCGCTGGATCCAGCGGTTTTTTGGTTTTATTCAGTTAAGCAAGCCTGGTTCTAATGTTCTTCCGGCGGTTGGGGTGGTTCGGGTGCGGAAGAGATATTACCGGGCGGCAGAGTTTCCGGTTTTACTTCGGCTGTTTCGACTTCTCCCGGCAGGCCGGCAGCGGGAGCTATTTTATCCTGACGCGGAGCTTCGGCCGGCGGGGTGGTAACTCCGGTTTTGGGCCGGAGCGCTTGATCATTGCCGGCCTCGTCCAGTTCGCTAACTGCTTCGCTTTTTGCTTCATCGCTATCCTCGGCTTGAGGCGACGGATGGCGTTGATATTCCAGCAGTTTAATCTGGTTCATAGGAAATTCCGCGCTGGCATGGCTTTCCAGTTCCACCATCACGCTTTCCTTCAGAGGGAAAACACCCACCACGAAGCCTTTACCGGAAGGGGTTTCCACCGGCTGGCCTTTGCGCGGCATTTTGGCTTTGGCTTCTTTGTACTGCTGGCTTTCATAGGCCAGGCAGCACTGTAATCTGCCGCAGACTCCGGATATCTTCATGGGGTCCAGCGGCAAGTCCTGTTCCTTGGCCATTTTGATAGAAACAGGGTTGAATTCGCTCAGGAAAGAGACACAGCACAGCGGGCGTCCGCAACGTCCCAGTCCCCCTACAATTTTGGCCTGGTCACGCGGGCCGATTTGCCGCAGTTCGATTCTGGTCTTGAAAAAGGCCGTCAGTTCCCGTACCAGCTCGCGAAAGTCCACCCGTTCTTCAGCGGTGAAATGAAAAGTCAAACGGCTGCCGTCCAGGTTATATTCGGCTGAGACCAGCTTCATCGGCAGATTCAGCCGGTTGATCATTTTGGCGCATTCGGCCAATGCCGGGGCTTCTTTTTCAGCGTATTCCTGGGCCTTCTTGACGTCTTCCGGACCGGCTTTGCGCTGGATAGGTTTCAGTTCCGACGTGATTTCGGACTCAAGTATCTGCCGCGGTGTAATGGAGACCTGCCCTATTTCAACTCCGCGGGCGGTCTGCACTACTACGTAATCATTGTTTTGAAGTTCAATTCCGGCCGGGTCGAAATAATAGACCTTGCCGGCTTTTTTAAATTTGATTCCCACTATTTCAGGCATTTCTCACCCCTGCTCGCAATGTGCCGGCTTTCTCCCTGCCGGGTCTGGCCATATTCAGCATCAAGCTTTCCAGCACTAAGCGCGGATTAACATTCATTTTCAACTGTTTCATAGCGTCGCCGAAGCTCTGAAGGGTTTCTTTTATATCGGCCAGCCCAAGATTCCCTGCCATTTCAGACAGATTAGACCTATAATCAATATTAATAATATCACTATCACAGCCAGTTTTAGCCAGAAGGATATCCCTCCACCAGTCGGTCCACGCTTCCAGGGTGCCATATACTGTCTCCCTCTTTTTAGAATATTGCTGGGCCATCTGGGCGGCCGAGGCGAATCGTTCCGAGTAACCGCCTGCCGCAACCTCCAGCATTTTTTCAAAGGCTTCCCGACGTTCCTCCAGCGATTTGCTGTTTTGAACCAGCTCTACTGCTTTGCCCGGACAGCCCCGGCTCAGGCGTGCCAGTAAAGCGGCTTTTTCCGTATCCAGCTTATAGTCATTGACCAGCAGGCTTTCTATCTCAGAGGTCTTCATGCGGGAGAGGCTTAATTTCTGGCAGCGCGATATCACGGTAGCCGGTATCAACTTCAGGTTGGCAGTCAACAAGATAAAAGTTACCCCTGCGGGCGGTTCCTCCAGTGTTTTCAACAGCCGGTTGGCGGCGTCCAGCGACAGATCACCGGCTTCCTCTATAATATAGACCCTCTGCCTGCCCTCAAAAGGCGGCAGATTGGCGGAATGCAGCACATCGTTAATCTGTCCGATGCCGATCAGCTTGCGTTCTTTGCCGTCCCCGTTTTCTCCGATGTCCAGATTTATGACCTGCACATCGGCATGTTTGCCCTCGGCGATCTTACGGCAACTGCTACAGTTGCCGCAGGGACGTTGATCCTGGGCGGCTGAGCAGTTTAGCGCCATAGCCAGGTCTTTGGCCAGAGTCATTTTACCGGTTTGCGGCAGGCCGCAAATCAGGTACGCATGCGAAACAGTGCCTGTTGACACTGTTCTTTGCAGGTATTCTACTATTTTGGATTGGCCTAATGTTTTCCACATGACTTTTTTAGTGGGAAAGACCGGCGTTGCTGTTTTATTGATTTTACTCGTTGATATTGCCGGACTATACCGGAAGTCCGCTCAAGGATCGGGGATTTTTCGAGTGTCCTGGTTGTTATGTCGTCCCAATCCTCATGTTACCAGCGCCGTCCGGTGAAGTCAATCAGGCACAGCTACGGGATATCTGGCTTTAACAGCAAGCAGACCTGCTGAAAACTGTAAACTGCAAACCGTATCATTGTATAATGATTATATAATAGAACAGGTAAACCCTATTATTCCGGAGGACTTGCGCATGGCCCAACTGGCTGATAATAAAGTTATCGTCCTGGATGTGCCCTTTAAACTGGATATACAGGACATTCTCACCCAGATGCATATTCACGGCAACACCAAACGCTTTGAGGCTCCTTTGAAGGAGTTGGTCGAGATAGTTAAACCTGTTGCCCGGCCCAAGGCTTTGATTAAGGTGGTCTGTGTCGACCATAAAACGCCTGAAACACTGCAAATCGACGGGGTTGAATTCGATAGCAAGCTGGTCAGGGAAAAGCTGGGGGAGGTGGAAACGGCTTTTATTTGTATGACCACCGTGGGTGTCGAAGTAGAGCAAATTCCTCCACCCCAGGACGTTCTGCAGCGTTATTGCCTGGACTCCCTGAAAAATACCCTGCTTTTTTATGCCACCGGCTATCTCAAGAATTTTCTGCAGGAAAACTATAAGACCGGTACCCTGACCAATCTCAATCCCGGGGAGACTGAGTCGTTTCCTATCGACCAGCAGCGCAAGCTTTTTCAGATAATCGGAGATGTGGAGGGCTATATCGGCGTTACTCTTTCGGAGAACTGCGCTTTGTTGCCCACCAAGTCGCATTCCGGTATTTATTTCTCTACCGATGTTGAGTTCATCAGCTGCCGGTTGTGTACCAATCAGCGTTGTTCGGGCCGCCGGGCCCCGTACGAGCCGGAGCTGGCAGCTCAATATAAAAAGTAGGATGCGGACTTATTAATGTTCCAACCCGGGCAGTAAGCCTTCCCTGATTTTCACCCCGACCGTGGGAATACAGGGGTTTGAACTACTCTGTGTCTTTAAATCTATTTCATATTTCCGGAGTTTGATATGCCTGATTCCGCTGGCCTGGAATTTCAAAAATTGGTTGACATAATTACTACGTTGCGTGGCCCTCAGGGCTGCCCCTGGGATAAAAAGCAAACGCATGTCTCCCTGAGAGAATATCTCCTGGAAGAGAGCTATGAGGCACTGGAAGCCCTGGACGAGGGGGATAATTCCAAACTTGCGGCTGAACTGGGTGATATCCTGCTGCAAATCATGTTGCATTCGCAGATAGCGATGGAAAAAGGCGAGTTTACCCTGGCTGATGTGCTGCGCGGCCTCAACCGGAAATTGATACGGCGTCATCCTCATGTCTTTGCCGATGTGCAGGTCAAAGATGCGGATGAGGTCTCTCAGAACTGGGAAGCCATCAAGAAAAAAGAACGGGACTCGCAGGCTTCCATGCTGGATAGTGTGCCCAAACAAATGCCGGCCGTGGCTTACAGCCAGGATATCCAGCGCCGGGCCGCCCAGACAGGTTTTGACTGGGAAAACATCGACGGCGTTATAGAAAAGCTGGCCGAGGAGGTCGCAGAGTTCAAAGCGGCTGCTACCGAGGAAGAAAAAAGCGAGGAGTTCGGTGATCTCTTTTTTACCCTGGTCAATATCGCCCGCCGTATGGGGGTCGAACCCGAATCGGCCCTTAGAGCGGCTAACCGTAAATTTTACCGCCGCTTCAGCTACATGGAAAAGCTGTGTCGTGAGCGGGGCCAGGAGTTGGGCCGCCTTTCTTTTGATGAACAGAACGGCCTCTGGGAGGAAGCCAAAAAAGCGGTCGGCCGCGGCCTGTAGCCGCCGTTTTGAAGGCGGCTGTTCAGTCAAATTTACATCCCTTGCCCATTTATGTTAAAATGATTTGATTTGCGAAAATAATATTTAATTAATCTGTAGATAAAATTTCGGGGGTAAAATGTTAACCAAAGACAAGAAAAGCCAATTAATCGATTCTTTCAAGATGCATGACGGTGATACCGGCTCGACCGAAATTCAGATTGCGATTCTTACCGAAAGAATCAATCAGCTGACCCGCCATATGGCCGCTGCCAAGCATGATTTCAACACTCAGCGCGGACTGCTCAAGCTGGTCGGTCAGAGAAGAAGACTGTTGAGCTATCTCAGCAAAGAAAACGTGGAAAGATATAACACCGTTATTAAGAAACTCGGACTGCGCAAGTAGTCATAGGAGAACCGATCTTGTTAGAACCTAAATCCGTATCCTGCGAAATCGCGGGTAGAAAACTCACACTTGAAACCGGTAAATTGGCCAAACAGGCCAGCGGAGCTGTTACCGTCAGATATGGAGATACCATTGTGCTGGTTACAGCCGTAAACAGTTCCAACGTTAGAGAGGGTGTCGATTTTCTGCCTTTGACTGTTGATTATGAAGAAAGAATGTATGCCGCCGGTAAAATTCCCGGCGGTTTTATTCGCCGTGAAGGCCGTCCGACCACTGAAGCCACTCTGGCCAGCCGTCTGACCGACCGCACTATCCGGCCTCTCCTGCCCAAGACCTGGAATCATGATATTCAGGTGGTGGTGACTGTACTTTCAACCGATCAGGAGAATGACCCCAATCTGCTGGGCATCATCGGTGCTTCCGCCGCTCTAGGCTTATCTGAAATTCCTTTTGCCGGTCCGGCCTCCGGTGTGACTGTGGGTTATAAAGACGGTCAGTATGTGTTGAACCCCATTCTACCCGACCTGACGGAGGGAGATCTGGACCTGTTTGTCTGCAGCACCAGCAAGAATGTGGTGATGGTGGAAGCCGGAGCTAAAGAGGTACCGGAGGACATTGTAGTCGGCGCTTTGAAGTTCGGTCATGAGGCCAATCAGGCGATTATTGCCTTGCAGGAAGAGTTCTTGCAGGGAATCAGCAAACCCAAGCTGGAAGCCCCGGCCCGCTGGAATAAACCCGAAGTTATTGAGGCTATCGTTGCTAACGCCGGCGAGGCGATGGCTAAATGCATAGGCATGCCTGTCCGTGATGAGAGAGATGCCGCTGAAAAAGCCATCAAACTGGACCTCCAGGAAAAATTAAAAGAGCAATTTGAACCTGCCGATATCAATACCGCTTATGACGTGCACATGAAAGCCATGATGCGCGCCAGCGTACTGGAGAAATCTTTCCGTATGGACGGTCGCGGACTGCTGGATATCCGTCCTATTACCTGCGAAGTAGGCCTGCTGCCCCGTACGCACGGCTCTGCCCTCTTCAATCGCGGTGAAACTCAAGTTATGACTACTGTGACTCTGGGTTCCATGGCGGAAAGACAGCAGCTGGACGGTCTGGGAATCGAAGAGACCAAGCATTACATTCATCATTATAATTTCCCGCCCTTCTCCACCGGAGAGACTGGCCGTATCGGTACCACCGGACGCCGCGAAATCGGTCATGGCGCTCTGGCAGAAAGGGCCTTGCTGCCGGTTATTCCAGATAATGAAAAATTCCCTTACACTATCCGCCTGGTTTCGGAGTGTCTGGGTTCCAACGGCAGTACCTCTATGGCCAGCACCTGCGGCAGCACTCTTTCTCTAATGGATGCCGGTGTACCTATCATCCGTCCCGTATCTGGCATTGCCATGGGGTTGATTACCGATGATAACGGCAATTTCAAAGTCCTGAATGATATCGCTGGAGTTGAAGATTTTTATGGCGATATGGACTTCAAGGTGGCCGGTTCGGAAAAGGGCATTACCGCCCTTCAGCTCGATATCAAACTGAAAGGCATCAGCCTGGAAATCCTGGAGGCTGCCATCCGTCAGGCTCATGATGGGCGAATGTTTATCCTGGGTATCATGCTGAATACTATTTCCGCTCCGCGCGAAAATACCAGCCCATACGCTCCGCGTATGTACAAGATAAAGATAAATCCTGAAAAAATCGGCACCGTTATCGGTCCCGGCGGCAAGATGATTCGCTCTATTATCGAAGAGACCAAGTGCACGATTGATATCGATGATTCCGGTACCGTGGTTATCGGTTCGGCTGATGAAAAGTCGGCCCGCCGGGCCATCGAGATTATCGAAGGCCTGACCAAAGAGGTTGAAGCGGGCGCTATTTACACCGGCAAAGTCAGCCGTATTCTGAACTTCGGTGCTATGGTTGAAATTCTGCCCGGCAAAGAGGGCCTGGTACACATCAGCGAACTGGCTGAACAGCGTGTCGAAAAGGTAGAAGATGTGGTCAAAGTCGGTGATGAAATTACCGTCAAGGTGATTGAAATCGACCATATGGGACGCATCAACCTCTCCCGCCGCGCCATGTTCGAGAAGCCCGGCGAAGAACGGCCCCGGCCGCCTCGCCGCGACAACCGTAGCGGAGGTCGACCTCCTTTCCGCCGCGACGAACGCAGATAGAATTTGAAAGCAGTGAAAAGCCGGCAAATTTTGCCGGCTTTTTGTTTTTTGTCAGGACTCCGTTTTATGCTCGATTTTCTTCTTCTAAACTGTTATCCTTAATCATATAAACTCCGGCAAAATCAGACAGAGGGAGATGATGAGATGAATCCAGTCAGAACGGTTATACACGGCGCCTCGGGACGGGTGGGTCAGGTGCTGATTAATACTTTGCAAAACGCTCCTGAAATCAAGCTGGTCGGGGCGGTCGATATCAAGGTCCCGGCTGCAGAATTGACTCTGAACGATGGTTCCCGTATTCCTTTCTCAGCCGACCTGGATAAATTGCTGGCCGAGGTCAACCCCCAGGTTATGGTGGATTTTACCATCGCCAAAGCCTCGCTGCCGGCGGTGCGTATAGCGGCCGCCCGCAAGGTTAACCTGGTTATCGGCACTACCGGTTTCAGCGCCGGCGATCTGGCCGAAATGGAACAGCTGGCTAAATCCAACGATATCGGGATCTTCCTGGCAGCCAATTTCGCCCTGGGTGCGGTGCTGATGATGCATTTTGCCAAACTGGCAGCCAAATATATGGACTATGCTGAAATTATCGAGCTGCATCATGAAAAAAAGCTGGATGCTCCTTCCGGCACCTCCATAACCACCGCTAAAATGATGGCGGCTGCACGCAGCAAACCCTTTTTGCAGGCGTTAGACGAAGGTAAAAATTATCCCGCCCGCGGTGAAAAATACAGCGGCATCAATGTGCATAGTGTCCGTCTGCCCGGCCTGATGGCGCACCAGGAAGTCCTCTTCGGCGGACAGGGCCAGACTCTTAGCATCCGGCATGATACCATCGGCCGTGAATGTTATGCGCCCGGCGTTATTCTGGCTGCCCAGGCTATAGTAAATCTTAAAGGTCTGGTACAGGGACTGGATACCTTGTTAAAGTTATAATGCAGCTGACAGTTGACAGCCGTTAGCTGTCAGTTTCGAGAAAAGGGTATTAAATAATACCAATAAGTACCAATACTACCAATGACTCAATAAAATTCGCAATACGCAAGAATAAATCCGAAGCAAATTCCAGTCTGAAAGTGTCTAACCGCTAAGAATCTCCCCTTTACCTGAAACGAAGAACGAAGAACGAATTACTCACCTTGTCTCCCAATGGCTAACAGCTATCCGTCTAAATATCTAAAAGTCTAAAAACTAATCGCTAATTTCCATTTCACTTTGGCATATTTTTCGCCTATAATATTAACATCCTGTAAAAAATGCAGGAACAATAATAAAAAAGGTTGGTTGCAACAGAAAGGTTAAAGATGAAAGAGTTAGGTCGTTTAATCACCGCCATGGTTACCCCTTTTGACGCCGATGGCAAAGTGGACTACCAGCAGGCTGAAAAGCTGGCTATGGCCCTCTTAAAATCGGGCAGCGATGGCCTGGTCCTGTCCGGCACCACCGGTGAGTCACCCACTCTTACCCACGAGGAAGAGCTGAAACTTTATACCGATGTAAAAAAGGTTGTCGGTAAACGCGGCTCAATCATCGCCGGCACCGGCAGTAACAGCACTATTGAAGCTGTCGAAGCTACTCTGGCGGCGGAAAAGGTCGGGGTAGATGCCTGTTTGCTGGTTGCCCCCTATTACAATAAGCCTACTCAGGAGGGCCTTTATCAGCATTTCAAGAAGATTGCCGAATCTACCCAATTGCCCTGCATTCTTTACAATGTGCCTTCCCGCACCGTTGTTTCGATTGCGTCTGAAACGGTTATCCGGCTAAGCCAGATTCCCAATATTATCGGGGTCAAGGAATCCAGCGGCAACATGGAGGAAATCGGTAAAATCATTGCCGGTACTCCTGATAAGTTTGTGGTCTGGAGCGGTAATGACTCGGATACTCTGCCCATGATGAGCATCGGAGGCTACGGCATCATCAGTGTGGCAGCTCATCTGGTCGGACTCCAGATTAAAAAGATGATCAATGCCTTCCTGGCCGGTAAAAATGCGGAGGCTGCTGCTATCCATCTGAAGTTGATGCCTCTGATGAAGACACTCTTTGTTGTTTCAAATCCGGTCCCGGTCAAATATGCTCTTAATCAGGTCGGGTTTAACGTCGGGCAGACCCGGCTGCCCCTGGTCGAACCGGATGAAAAGTCAGCCGCCCAGATAAGGGAAGTGCTGAAAAAATATGAAATTGATTTGCCCCTGGAATAGTCGAAGGTCAGGGCAGGGTGCAAACCCTGCCCTCTTTTTTAGCGGAGTCAGGCGTGACGCTGGATATCACAAAAATAGCCGCACAGATCGGTGCTATGGCCGGCCAACTGGAGGCCGGCAACCTTGAGCTAAAAGCCCATCTTGATCTGGCAGTCTCTAAACTGGGGGACCGCTCGCTGGATTTGGCTGCTCTCAAACAAAAACTGGCCGATGCCCATCTACCCTGGAACGTGGCAGGCCTGGGAGGTTCTATCAGCGGTCGCTATGACCCTCCGGCTGCGCCGGCTGATTATACTGTCGTGGCTACCGATGGTTCCGATATCGCCCTGGACCGTAATCAGGCCGCTTTTTGCTATTTGATCAATATCGGCGCGGTTATGCTGCGCTACGGCTCTTGTCCGGATGCTGATATGAACAGTCTGCCCTTCCTGTACGCTGATGATGAAGCTCTGGTTATTCGGGATAGCAGCAATAGCCGTCGTACCCAGCAGATTAGAGGTGCTCTGGCCGATAACCTGCGTTCGGTTGAGGAATGCCGTCATCTGGCCAAAATGGCTCAGGACTATCAAGCTAATCCCAATGTTATAGCTATGATGGACGGTTCACTGGTCTTGTTCGGGCTCGAGTCTTACCTGGATTTCGTCCAGTCCAGCATACTGGCCGGAGGCCTTTTACCTCCCCTCAATCAATTACGCACCATCTCTCAAACCAATAATCTGGTACTGGTCAGCTATATCAGTCTGCCCGGCTCGAATGACGTTGTGAATGTGCTGCGGGCGGCCATTTGTCCGCAGTCAAGGTTGAGTTGCGAGGAGTCCTGTTCGGCCGGTGTTGCAGCCTGCGATGTCCTGGCGGATATTAACGACCGTCTGCTGTTCGATGCCTATCTTAAACCCGCACAGCGTTCGGATGTCTTTATGAACCTCTCTTCAATTGTGGCAGGTTACGGCCCTCACAAGGTCTGTTTCTATTATCTCAAGCTTGAGGATGAGATCGCCCGGGTTGAGATTCCGCAATGGGTGGCCGACCGGCCTGAATTACTGGAATTATCTCATGCTCTGGTGCTCGACCAGTGCCGCCGTGGTCACGGCTACCCGGTGGCATTAAGTGAAGCTCATGAGCAGGCGGTGGTAACCGCTGCGGACAGAGAGCAGTTCTGGAGCCTGGTTGAGCAAACTCTGACCGAACGGCATTTACCGGTGCGTAATTCAGTTAAAAGCCGCAGTAAACGCACCCGCTGGATTTAATACTATATTTCAACGTAATAGCTTTATTTAAATGCTGGACTTAAGGGACTAGTCAATCGGAATGTTAATGCTTCGCCAAATTTTCCGGTTAGTTACGCCGGCCATTTTAGCCGGCCTGCTGCTGGCACTCTCAGGCTGTGCAGGACTGGCGCCTCTATTGCAAAATCCCAATTACATTTATGAGGATGGGGCTGTACTGGTTGACGGTTCCGATGCACCGGTGGAGTTGAAGAACAATCCGGAGGCCCAGGAGGTCTCCTATACCGCTTTACTGGATTTTTTACACCGGGATAAAACCGACCTGTATACCTATGTCGAACGTGATAACCCGGAAGGTCTGACGCCTTTTGTCTGTAGCGATTTTGCCGAGATGCTGCATAATAATGCTGAGGCGGCCGGTATCAAAGCGGCTTATGTCAGCATCGATTGGGTCAGCGGTGAAATCGGACATGCCGTTAATGCCTTCAATACGACTGATAAAGGCCTGGTTTTTATCGATTGTACCGGTGACAGCCTCTATAGCCAGATGGAGGCTAATGCCGACTCTGTCAGTCCCGGCAGTTGGGACAAGGTGGCCTATCTGGTCGAAGGCCGCAAGTACGGTGTTATTGCTATCGCTTATGCGGCCGATACGGATTACTCTTTTTACGAGCATTACGAGGAGATGTGGGAGGAATTAAAGTCTAAAACTGCCGATTATAATGCTGAAGTGCAGTTGTTCAATCAGGAACTCAGCGAAAATGTTTATATCGAAGGTTCCCCCGAACTGGCTGAAATCCAGGCCTGGGAAAAACGTCTGGATGAACAGGAAGCCCTGCTGCGGAATATGATGCTGGAGGTAGGAGAGTCCCGTTTCCGTCCCCTTGGTATTGTCTCGCATTATAGCGTACACTGGTAGCTGTTATTACGCCGGTTGCCGCCTATAACTGAAATTTGAAAATGGAATTGGCGATGAGTAACCCGGTTCTTGAGACTATTAAGATAGTTTGAAGCTATCGAAGGGAGCTGTAATATGCCTGAACAGCGTGTTGGTGAAATAATCGAGTCCTGTACTACCGATTTTACCGCTCAGTGCTATGAGCTTTATGCTTCTCCTCCCCTGGGACAACTGGTCAAAGCGCATTATGATACCGAGCGTGATTTGTATGCGGTGGTCTGCCGTGTGACTACCGCCGGTATAGAGCCCGGCCGTCGGCCTATCGCCCGCGGTAAAGACGAAGCTTCAGAGGAAGAAATTTTTCGTTCCAGCCCTCAACTACTCAAGTTGCTGAGAAGCGAGTTCGATGCGGTAGTGGTCGGTTTCAAGCAGGAGTCCTGCATCTGCCAGTTCCTGCCGCCCAAACCGGCCCGCATTCACGGTTTTGTTAATTATTGCAGCGATGACGAGGTCAAGGACTTCAGCCGCTCCTTCGATTTTTTGAATATCCTGCTCAAATCACGCCTGGAACTGCCGGTGGAAGAAATGGTGGCCGCCGCTCTGCGGCGCATGGCGGTGGTTTACGGACCGGAGAAACGCGCCTTCCTGGTCACGGCCGGCAAGGAGTTGGCCTCTCTGTTAAGTCGTGATTATGCTCAGTTGAAAGCTGTTTTGAGGGGGCTTAAGAATGACGCAGTCTAACGATATTCCGCTCAAAGGCCGTCGTTTGGGAGTGGTGGTCAACGGCTCCCTGACTCACGGCATCGATGTTAAACTGGACGGCTCGGCTTCGGTGGAGGATATGGCTGTCGGCCGTTATGTGATTATTCAGGGTCAGAAACGCCGCTTTTTCGGTATGATTACCGATGTTACCCTGGGCGTGGTGGACGAACAGATCAATACTGTTCCCTCAGATGTCGAGGATGCCTTTTTGAAAGAAGTGCTTTCAGGTACCAGCACCTACGGCACCCTGCATGTCCTGCCCATGCTCACCATCGGAGGACAGGTAATGGGTGACGGTGAAGGCCCGCAGCCGGTCAAGACCATTCCCAGCCATTTTTCGTCCGTCGATGAAGCCTCTCAAAGAGATGTTGAGATCGTCTTCGGCGGCGAGGACAATAAACGCTTCTATATCGGCACGCCTCTCGATATGGAGACCAAAATCTGTCTGGACCTCTCCGAGTTCGTCAAGCGTTCCAACGGCATCTTCGGCAAGAGCGGTACCGGTAAAACGTTTTTAACCCGTATTTTATTGGCTGGAATGCTGCAAAAAAGCGCGGCCGTTAATCTGGTATTCGACATGCACAATGAATATGGTTGGAAAGGTACCAGTGAAACTCATTATGAGGCCAAAGGCTTAAAACAGCTATTCCCGGATAAAGTGGCGGTGTTTACACTGGATGAAGAAAGTTCCCGCCGTCGCAGGGTCAGTACCGATGCGGTGGTGCGTTTAGGTTATAACGAAATAGAACCTGAAGATATCGCTCTGCTGCGTCAGACGCTTAACCTGACCGATAATGCCGTTCAGGCCACTTACCAGTTTGCCCGCCGTTTCGGTGACCGCCGCTGGATGCAGGCTGTGCTCAGTATGGAAAACAATGAAGAGACCCAGAATCTGCTCAAGTCCCTCAATATTCATGAGGCTTCTTTCAGCAATCTGCGCCGCGGCCTGGAATCAATCGTCCGTTTGAAATTCCTCTCTCCCAATGTTCAGGAAAACGCTGTGGAAAAAATTCTCAAATACCTGGACAGCGGCATGAACGTGGTACTGGAGTTCGGCCGTTATACCGACCTGGCGGCCTATATGCTGGTGGCCAATATGCTCTCCCGACGTATCTATAATCAGTACCGCGACCGTATGGAAAATGCCCTGGGAGAGGAGAGCAAGAAGCCCCGCCCGCTGGTCATCACAATTGAAGAAGCCCATAAATTCTTGAATCCCGAAGTGGCTTCCCAGACCATTTTCGGCACCATCGCGCGTGAGATGCGTAAATATAACGTTACTCTGCTGGTCATCGACCAGCGGCCCAGTGCCATAGATGAGGAAATCATGTCTCAGATGGGCACCAAGATCACCTGCCTGCTGGATAATGAAAAAGACGTGGATGCCGTTCTGACCGGAGTGTCTGGCAAGAGTGAGTTACGCTCGGTACTGGCCCGCCTGGAGCCCAAACAGCAAATCCTGGTCTTCGGACATTCCGTGCCTATGCCCGTGGTGGTGCGCACCCGTGAATACGGGCCAGATACTTACGGCGAGTTCAGTGCGGCGGTTGATACCGGTAAGCTCGATGAATATGCTGACGACCTCTGGAAATAACCGCTCGTGTGCGGTCGGATATGCTAAAATATTGGATAGCTGCGATTATTATTGATTGGAGCTAAAAAACATGAAACTGACCGATGAAGCCAAACTGGGTGGATTAACCTTTTTCTGTCTTATCCTGACCGCGTTTTTGTTTCAATATATCATCGCTAAACCGATCAATCTGCTGGCGGCCCTCAGCCCGTTTTATTTCTTCCTGATTTATCTGCTGGTGAAGAGCCAGTCTAAAAGCGCCGGCGGCAGCACGATGCCCTGGAATATCATGATTAGCCTGGTCACCGTGCTGGTCATTATAATTTTCGCCATAAGGTAGACTTTTAGATAATTAGATTTCTAGATATTTAGATTGTTAGCTGTTAGACATTAGGGGAGAAGGTTAGTTTTTCGTTATTCGTTTTTAGTTGCGGGGAAGGGCGAGCTGCTTAGCTTGTAGATTAATAGATAATTAAGATATTTAGATGTCTACTGTAAACTATCCTTCTCTTCTATATGAGTTATTGGCTGCAACTGTATTGAAAAGGGGGGTTCCATGTCCGTAATTCTCTCCAAACAAGACATCCTTTCTCTGGTGGCTGCTCAGCCGCCTTTGATTGACGGTTGTATCAATCTGGCTGAACAGGTCCAGCCCAACGGTTGCGATCTGACCTTCGGCACAATCGCCGCTCTGGATAACGCCGGCACTATCGCTGTCTCGAATGTTGAGAGGGTTATCTCCGGAAATAGCCCTTTACAGCCTGATGCCGCCGGATTTTTTCATCTTGAGCCGGGCTCTTAT
Source organism: Dehalococcoidales bacterium (assembly GCA_034429955.1). GTDB lineage: Bacteria > Chloroflexota > Dehalococcoidia > Dehalococcoidales > UBA3254 > DATIKD01. The sequence goes on along the minus strand of DAOUFH010000095.1, from coordinate 21,581 downwards.
GTGATTACTTTCAACGAGATCGTCAGCCTGCCTAAAGATGTCATGGCGCTCGGCCAGCCGCGTTCCAGTCTGCTACGCTGCGGCGTTACCGTGCATATGGCGGTCTGGGATGCCGGTTATTCCGGCCGTGGACAGGCCCTGCTGACCGTTTATAATCCTCACGGATTCAAGCTGCAGAAAGATGCCCGCGTGGCCCAGCTGGTCTTTGTCCGTCTGTCTTCTGAGACTGAGGGCTACAACGGCCATTACCAGGGAGAGAACCTTTCCAGATAAACGCGCTTATCTATATCAACGTTCTACAACTTGAAACTCCTCATTTGCTCCTGCTACAATATTTCTAACAATTTAATAGAGGTCCGGTGTCCTGTAACAGGGACTTAATAGGGAAACCCGTCGAAATCGGGTGCGGTCCCGCCGCTGTATCCGGGTACGAAAGCTGTTGATCGGTCACTGCTCCTGAAGGAGTGGGAAGGCCTCAGCCGGTAGGCTGATCCGGAAGCCAGAAGACCTGCCGGATGGTAAATACCTCGTGGATTAGGACTAATGGAGATGGAAAATCCTTAAGTCAGATTTGGTTTAAGGATTTTTTATTGTCTGGAAATCCCTGAACTGAATCGGTTCAGGGATTTTTTTATCCGGCAAATGATCAGCAGTGCGCTGTGAGGCTTGAACGCACAGGCGGGCTGGGCTGACAAATAAAAACGGGAACCTGTAACTATGAGATGTGCTGTTTTAAAATCACAGGGTAATTTGATTATCGAAGACAGACCTTTACCGGCTTGCCCGGAAGGCGGCCTGCTGATAAGGACGACCGCTGCTTCCATTTGCAGTGTGGATGCCCGTATGCTGAAGCATCACCAGCCGGCTCTGGTCTATCCGCGCGTCTTGGGACACGAAATCGCCGGAGTGGTCTTTCAGAGCCGGGCTGCCGGGAAGCCTTTTAAGGAGGGCGACCGGGTTCAGGTCTATCCCGGCGTCTTTTGCGGAAAATGCCCGGCCTGCCTGAGCGGACAGGAAAATCGCTGCACCGGTCTGCAAATTATGGGGTTCAGCTATGACGGCGCTTTTGCCGATTACCTGACCGTGCCGGCTGCCGGCGTTCGGGGTGGCGGCGTCAATCTTATACCTGCCGGATTATCCTCCGAGCTGGCGGCTATGGCTGAACCGCTGGCCAGTTGTTTGAATGCCTTTGATCAGGTCGGCTGGCGTTCCGGTGAGTCCCTGCTGGTGCTGGGCGCCGGCCCGCTTGGTCTATTGAATTGCTGGCTGGCCTCCAGCCGGGGTGCGGCTGCGCTCTATCTGGCGGAATCCCGTCCCGACCGTCTGGCTGCGGCTGCCGGACTAACCTCAGCTGCACTGATAGACGTTTCCTGCCATAGCCTGTCTGAATATATCCATGAATCTAGCGGCGGACGGGGTGTAGATGTCATCATCGCTGCCTGTTCCAGCTATTCAGCCGCGCAGTTGGTACCTTTGCTGAACCGCGGCGGCAGACTCTGCTGCTTCTCGGGACTGCCCTCGGACTCCGCCTCCGGTTGTCTGGATTTCAATCAACTGCACTACCGGGAACTGTCTCTGACAGGGGCTTACGGCTCTACTCCTGTTCAGAACAGACAGGCCCTGGAACTTATCGCTTCAGGGAAGATTCCGGTTGAGCGTTTGATAACCAGCCGTTTGAGTTTGTCTGAGATTAACCGGGGTCTGGAAATAGTGGCTGCCTGCCGCGTTTTGAAAGTGATCATAAATTTTTGATAACAGGAGAAAATTATGTCTGACTGTAAAAACAAAGAATTCGGATTGCACATTGCCGCCTTGATGCGCGGCGAGAATCTGGACCGGGCGACTGCCAGAGAGATGTTCCGCCAGGTCCTTATGGATGAACAGAGCGGTCTGCAGCAGGGCGCTTTTCTGGCCGCGCTGACGGCCAAAGGTGAGACGGCCGAGGAAATCGCCGGGGCCTGGGAGGCTGTTTATGAGCTGGATACCGCGAAAGTTGAGCTGGATTTGCCCGCTCCGCTGGTAGAGAACAGCGGCACCGGCATGGACTCTTTCAAGACCTTCAATATCAGCACGGCGGCGGCTATTATCGCTGCTGCCGGCGGTGTTTACATGGCCCGCCACGGAGCCAGGGCGATCACTTCAGCCTGCGGTACGGTCGATATGCTGGAATCTTTAGGGGTTGATGTTGAGTGTGAGGTAGCGGTGGTCAAGAATAGCATCGAAAAGGCCGGGATCGGCCTCTTCAACGGTATGAGTGCCCGGGTCCATCCCAATGCCCTCTTCCGCATCCTTTCCCAGATCAACTTCGGTACCACTTTCAATATAGCCGGTTCATTGGCCAATCCGGCCATGCCCCGCTATGGCTTGCGCGGGGTCTATTCTCAGAAGATGCTGACCCCGGCCTTACAGGTGATGCGCGAGATAGGTTATCAACGGGCGATGGTTGTATACGGTACCGATTCTGCCGGGCAGGGTATGGATGAACTCTCCACACTGGGCCAGACCTTTATTGCCGAGCTTAGGCCGGACGGTTCAACCGTCTCCTATTCAGTGCTGCCGGAGGATTTCGGTATCTGCCGTCCTTCTCCCCAGGAACTGAGGCCTGAGGCCGACCGGCAGGAGGAAGCCCTGCGTTTTGTCGAGCTTATTTCCGGCCGCAAACGGACTGCCCGCGCGGAGATTGTCTGCCTGAATGCTGCTCCGCTCTTTTTACTGACCGGTAAAGCCCGAGACCTCAAAGACGGCTATGAGATGGCGATAGCAATTCTGTCTTCCGGCCGTGCGATGTCCAAACTGGAACAGTGGGTTTCCGTCCAGAACCGTGATGCCGCTGCCGGCCGCCGCAAGCTGGCCGGCCTTGTCGGTGCTATGTAGTCAGGTTGCTGCCCGGCCCGCCATAGGCGGTTTCCCAACAGTGTCTCAGGGCGTCAATCGGGTTCAGGTGGGCGGGCCTCGTGCCCGCCCCCTTTGGGTACCGGAAACTTATCACCTGTCACTTAGAATTCCCCTTTTCCCGAAGATGACAGCTCACTGGTCAGGCTGGAAGCCTCATTCCGGAAGAGACTGAATCATCTGGGGCAGAGGGGGGCATTATTTTGGTTAAATCCCCTGCTCTTGAAACTGACGGTTCTACCAATAGCCAAACCTCCTCAAACCGTTTTATAATAACCTTATTATGAGTAAGCAACACAGGGTTATTGCCATCGTGGGTATGTGCGGCAGCGGCAAATCCGAAGCTGCCTGTATTTTCGAAGAACATGGTTATCAGCGCGTTCGTTTCGGCGATGCTACCGATAATGAGATGAAAAAGCGCGGTATGCCGGTCAATGAAGCTAACGAGCGGCTCTGCCGGGAGCAGTTACGCCGGGAACTGGGTATGGCCGCCTACGCCATAATTAATCAGCCCCGCATCGATGCCGCTCTCGAGTCCTCCAATGTGGTGGCTGACGGCCTCTATTCCTGGGATGAATACGTTTCACTCAAGTCTTATTACGGCCGGCGTTTTGCGGTACTGGCGGTATATGCCTCTCCCGCCACCCGTTATGCCCGCCTGGCTGCTCGTCCGGTGCGTCCCCTGACCGCTGAAGAGGCTGCCGGCAGAGACAAATCGGAAATCGAAAACCTGCAGAAGGGCGGACCGATTGCCATGGCCGATTATACTATCACCAATGAAGCGGATCTGGCCGCTCTGCGCCGCCAGACCGAGGCTGTACTGGCGCTTTTTGAAGCTAATGCCTGACCGGACGGAAGTCGCCGTCCCTGACGTATAAAAATGATTGATGAGGTTTGATATGACTGCCTGCAACCGTCCCGACCTTGATGAATATTTTTTGAAGATCGCCGCTGTGGTGGGCGAACGTGCTACCTGCCAGCGTCATCACATGGGCGCAGTGGCTGTCAAAGACAAAAGAATTTTGGCCACCGGCTATAACGGCGCACCGGCCAGCCTGCAAGACTGTCTTACCCTGGGCTGCCTGCGCAATAAACTCAACATACCTTCCGGTAAAAGCGCCGAGATTTGCCGGGCGGTGCATGCCGAACAGAACGTAATTATCCAGGCTGCCCTGCACGGCATCAGTATCCAGGGCGCTACTATTTACTGCACTCATTCTCCCTGCGTTTTATGTGCCAAGATGCTGGTCAATGCCCAGATAAAACGCTTTGTCAGTTTCGGCCGCTATGCCGACGACGAGTTTCTGACCATGTTCAAAGATGCCGGCATCGCCTTCGAGCTCAAAGAAAAACCCTCCCTCACTATTACCCTGTTGGACTAACTGATTAGCAATAATAAATACAAAATAATAAAGGCCAAAACCGGATTTGAGTATTTTTACCGGCGGGTGTAGTTGTGATTAAAGCTCCTGAGCCTGATGAATTGAGAAATTCAGTGGTTTACGAGGCTAAGGAGATTTTTAATAAGATTTAATGCTATACTTAAAAAAGTAGGGTCTAAATCCTGATTATAGTTTTGTTTTGAATTTTTGCTTGAAAATTAGAATTTTTTATTTTGAATTTCGAATTTGTTCACTGAGATGAAAAATCATCTTAAGGTTATAATAAACCCGGCGGCCGGGGCCAATTCTACCCACCGTAAATGGCCCGGCATCCAAAGTCTGCTGAAGAGCCTGGGGCTGGCCTTTGAATTTCAATTCACCGAGGGCCGCGGCCACGGCATTGAAATCGCCCGCGAAGCAGCCGGCAACGGCTATCGCTATCTGGTGGCTGTGGGCGGCGACGGAACTATCCATGAGGTCGCCAACGGCATTCTGAAGACCGCTAACTCTAAAATTACCAGTCTGGGCATCATCTGTACCGGCACCGGTAGCGACCTGGCCCGTACCCTGAACACTCCCCACGATTTCAATCAGGCCTGTCAGACTCTCACCGGCGGAAAGCGCCGTGTTATCGATATGGGCCTGGTTAAATTTGTCAAAAACGGACTGCCCTCAGAGCGCTATTTCGTGAACGGCGCCGGTATAGGGTTCGATGCCACAGTGGTCTCAGCCACAGAGAAGATGCCCAAGTTCCTGGGCGATTTTTCTTATCTGCTGGGCCTGCTGCGCACTTTCCTGACCTATCGTAACCGTAAAGTTACTTACAAGATCGGTGAGAAGGCCGTCGAGACCGGTCGTATGCTCAGTTTGGTAGTGGCTAACGGCCGCTATTTCGGCGGCGGCATGCATATCGCTCCCAACGCCCGGCCGGATGATAATCTCTTCGATATGGTGATGCTGGGCAATTTCGGTAAACTGGAGTTGTTACGCAATCTCTCAAAAGTTTATAAAGGCACGCATGTCACTCTGCCCAAGGTGCGTATCGAAAGAGGTACGCAGGTGACTGTGGAGTCCAGCCAGGAGTTGCTGGTCGAGGCGGACGGGGAGATTCTGGGTTCCGGTCCGGCTACTTTCAGCCTCCTGCCCTCTGCTCTCAGTCTGGTGGTCTAGTCATCTCAAGCCGGTTTGTCTCCGGTCTTTTTGACGGAGGTCTCCTGCAGTCTCAAGGTTTGAATACTCTTCATTAGCAGCTCCAGTTCGCTGTCGCTCAGGTTCTCGATGTTGTCCAGGCGGTGTTTGATTTCATTCAGCAAGGTTGTTTTGAAATCGTCCTTTTCCCGGTTGTTATGCCTGATGCGGTTCTCGACCATGGTGGCGCTCACCTGGGATATAAAGGCTGACATTACGCCGATTCCCACCACCATCAGCACCATGCCCATTATGCGTCCAGCCAGGCTGGTAGGTACTACATCACCGTAGCCTACGGTTGTGACGGTTGAAATACTCCACCAGATGGCGTCCGAGAAATTGGTTATTTCGGCATCAGGTGTTCCTGCGTCCAGAGTATAGGCGCAAAGGGCGCCGATAAGTATAATACCGGCTGTGATGCCGAATAAAGTCAGCAGGTTGCTTCTCTTAACGAATTTGCCGGCTGTGGCGAAGACTCTTCTTAAACGGGCCAGGACCACTACTGCCCTGACGATTCTGACAGAACGTAAAATGACCGCTATGACGGGCAGTGTGCCGACTGCGTACAACAACACCGCCGGCAGCATGGCGATTATTTCATAGCCGTTGCTTTTCATAAAAGCGCTTTTATTGCCGCTGTCTTTCAGACGCAGGATAAAATCGATTGCAAATACCAGACAAATTATTCCATCGGCGATATAGATTGCCACTAAAGTCTCTTTGGCTACGTTTACCAACGACTCCACCGCTACCAGTATTATTGAGACGATTGCCAGAATACTGATTATGATTTCGGTCAAGTTTTTTCTAGACACCTGAACCCTCCTGAAGGCGAATCAAGCACCTTACCAATTGATTATACTCGAATCACCTTCAGTCCGGCAGCCGGTGCGGACTTTGCATCTCTTGCCGGTTGCTTGTCATTCACCCTGCCTGTACAATGGGTAAACAGGGTATTTGTTCTGCTCGTCTGTTTTTGTAAGGTTGGCCCCTGCTTTGATTGTAGAAAGATTGAAAGGACTGTTGGCTTGACTAAACTGATTTTAAATGTCGATGGCGCCTCCCGCGGTAATCCCGGTTCGGCGGCTATCGGCGTCACTTTAAAGGATGAAAAAAATGTCCTGGTGGCCGAAATCTCCGAGAAAATCGGTGAGACCACCAATAACCAGGCTGAATACCGCGCGATTATAGCCGGTTTGAAGAAGGCTAAAGCTCTGGGTGCTAAAGAGGTACTGGTACGCAGTGATTCCGAATTGATGGTGCGCCAGGTGCTGGGAATCTACCGGGTCAAAAAAGAAGAGCTTAAACCGCTACATGAAGAAGTCCGCCGTCTGGCCGGCAGCTTCACCGCTTTTCAAATCCGCAATATTCCCCGTGAGCAGAACCGCGAAGCCGATAAACTGGCCAATCTGGCCCTGGATAGAAAATAGCCGGGCAACCGTTTATTGCAGGCTGGTTTGAAGGTACCGCAGGCATTGTTCGCAACCTTGCAGGCTGGTGAACAATTCGCTGACTGGCACATCGTTCAGAACCAGCCGGCCTCCGCTGGATACGATCCCTCCCTCTATCATCAGGTTGTCGGCCATGGCATAATCCTCTATTGCCATTGCGTGAGGGTCTCTCAACTGATCGCTGCCGTCGAGTTGATCGGCTGTTTTAAAAAAGCGGCAGCCCCGTTCTGTATAGGATAAGTTTGTATTGGAGTAAGCGAATATTTTCAGCCCGCAGCCTCTGGCGCAACCGATCTCATAAACCGTGCCGGCATCGGCACTGGGTCCTCTGAAAGGCGTGATATTGGCGATGACGTACCGGCAGCTTTTGATCAGCTTTTCATTGGCGGCAGAGATCAACAGACCGGTTGCATACCTGTTTTTATTGTGAGTATCTATGGCGGAGTCCAGGGGGAACACGCCCTCGAATCCGTATTTGGTGCACAATGCCTTTTTAAGTTCCCCGATTTCCCGGGCGTTCTGTAAAAACACCTCCGGCCCGGCCAGATAAATGCGCTCCGGCTGTCCCTGTACGCCCTGTTTATGCTGCGTATTCTTCATCCCGTCTGCTCCTGTCTCTGTATCATTCTACATCGGGAGCGGGTTTAAGGATAATCTGCTTTTATTTTGAATTTATTTCCGGTCTGTAACTCGCAACTTGAAACCAGAAAAGATATAATGTTGTGTGCCAGGTAAACCGGGCGACCGCCGCGATTGTAAGATCGGGGAGGAAAGTCCGAGCTCCGCGGGCAGGATGCCGGGTAACACCCGGGAGGGGCAACCCTACGGACAGCGCAACAGAAACATACCGCCTCTTTATTGAGGTAAGGGTGAAATGGCGAGGTAAGAGCTCACCGGCGGGCAGGTAACTGTCCGGCCGTGCAAACCCCATCCGGAGCAAGGCCAAATAGAAGGACAATGGGAAAGCCCGGCCCGTCCTCGGGTTGGCCGCATGAGCCGTCTGGCAACAGCCGGCCTAGATAGATGGTCGCCGGCCTGCTGCGGCAGGTCACAGAACTCGGCTTACAGGTTTACCTGGCTTTTAAAAGACTCACAAGACGTATAAATTGACCCTTCCTCAAAGCTACAAGCTGACTAGCTGACTGCTAACAGTTCACCCTTTCCCTAAACTTAAAACTTCTAGCTTATCACCTATAACTTGAAAGTCCAAACTCTCCCTATCTCCATTGTGTCATTCTGGAGCGCAACGAAGCATCCTAGGGCAGGGATAAATCTTAGAAACTAAAACTTCTTGTTACTCACCTTTTCCCGAAGCTTGCCGCTCTTTCCGAAGTTATTTCGTATTTTTAATTAGCTTTTACAACTTAAGGGACAGTCTGAAAGGGTCTATACCGTTTCTCAATGGGACACACTTTATACCACTGAAGATATAGATGAAGATACCGTTTATGCTCTCACCAGATATATGTATGAAGCTGCAGAGGAAACAGCTAAAACCTATGATTCAGCCAGCTATATCAAACTTGAAAATGCCCTTAATGGTCTGGCACCCATCGCCCTGCATTCCTATGCCCTGAATACGATCAGGAGCAGGGGCTTAACGTTAACTGATAAATATTAGAGAGATAATCGATTTCAAATTCTATAGATAAATTAGTCATAGTGTATATTTACAAATAATAGTCATTGTTTGTTTTTAGAGTTGAGGTTTCGCATTAGTTCTAGTTTTTGCCTGTATTCCTTGATGTAATAAATGAAATCAGCGTCCGTTATTTTTTGTTCATTATGTTGATTAGATTTTTCGATGAACTCTCGTTCTAATTGACTTCGAAATTGTTCTATCCTGCTTGTAATTATTCTTAAATAACGTACTTGTTTCCGTGCGTATCGATTAAGATGGAGAACTTTTTCAAGGTAAGTAGCTGGTGGTCTCAACGGCTCAATCATACCATCAGTTTTTATAGAAAAATAACTCTGCATTGATTCTATAAATGGATCTACAAACCCGCAATTATCTTTGAAAGTTTCAGGACAATCTACACCGGCTGGCCATAAATCAGATTTAAGTCTATTACACTTTGGACATGAAAGAACTAAGTTATAAGGATTATTACATAGTGCTGGGAAATGTCGTTGAGGTCTGAAATGATCTAACACCATTCCTTCAAAACCTATTTCACAATAGGTAATGTCACAATACACACACCTGTGCTTGCAATCTTGCTCGATTTGTTCCTTATAACTATTATATTGGAAATTTGAACTATTTTTATGCGTCAAATATGTCTGTCTTCGTTTAAGCTGTGGATAAAAAAGATGATCATAAGAAATTTTTGTATTATTAGTCATGCTTGATTCCCTTTTCGAGTTTATCCAACAATTCTAATTGTTGTTTGACTTTTTCCTCTAAAACAACCGATGATCCGAGCTCATCTGCCAAAATATTTCTTGCGCGTATGTATTGCAAATTTTCTAGCTCAGTTGCTTCTTCTTTAGTAATAGCTTGTTCAAGTGATTTTTTTAACAACTCGTTGAATCTATGTTCTCGTTCGTCTATACAATCGTAGTAGATTGACATATTTCGTTGCAATCTGGCCTTTATAGTATTAAGATCCTTGGTGAGTTCATTTTTATCAATTATATACTCCACACTCCATTTACCCTTCTCTAAATCATAGTCCCCTGAATAGCTCGTTAATATATATATGGGAATTTTGTCATTTAACGAGCGGAAGTATTCAGCAAGTTGAATACCAAAATAGAGAGCAACACCGGTGTCTTTCAATTTTTCATCAATAACAATAGATGCAGTATCAGGGTTATCAACAATATACTTCATTTCAATGATGGTGGGTTTTGGTTCAACTGGTAATACTGTAACATCCTGTAAATAAATTCCCTGTAAAATCTCGACGTAAGTTTTCCGTGCATCGGGGTTTTCATCAATAAACCATACTATTTTGTTTTGGCTCATTTTATTACCTCACATCGTTACTATTGGGAATGGTGATAACGAATTCAGCTCCACCTATCCTTCCAGGCGAAATCGCAATAATACTTCCTTTAGCATGATTTTCAACAAATGTTTTTATAATTGATAAACCCATACCTGTTCCGATTTGCTCACCTTTCTCATTCCTTTTTGTTGAAAACGTCGGAGCAAATATCATATTCTCAGTCCCCTTTTCGAGACCCTTCCCGCTATCAGCAAAATTTATCTTGATGTTATCATCATTGTTTTTAATTGAGATGCAAATTTTACGATTTGCAGCTGGAATATCTTCAAGTGCCCAAATTGAATTTGTTATAAAATTAACAAAAATGCTTTCCCAATCTATAGCAAATCCTTTTATAGACGGTATATTTTCAGCAATCTCATCTATGTTAACATCAATATTTTTACTGGAAAAAATTAATTTGAAGTTGTCGATAACATATTTACAAATTTTCCCAATACTAATTAAGCTTCGTTTTCTTTTATCCCATTTAACGTTAGCTAATGCAAAGTTAGCAAAGGTGTTTACATAATCAATATTTCTTATTATGATGTCAATTTTTTCAAACAAATGCTGTTCTTCATCGGGCATTAAAAAGAGTTTTCCTTTTTGAATAATATTTTTAAGCATTGATGAATTCTGAGCTGCTAAATTTGCGGCTCCTTTAGTTTCGTGTCCGAAACTTACAGTTAATATGCCTAATGAGGCTAGATTTGAAAGGGTATCTTTTTCTTGTCGTAGTTCTTTTTGGGCATTTTCTAAAATTATTTCATAATTTTTAAAAGAGTTAATAGATTCTGTTATAGTTTTTTCGACGTGTTCAATTTGTTTGGATAATTCCTTGGTGGGTAGTTTACCTTTTTCGGTAACCGATTCCGATGTCATCTCAAGATCTTGGACTTTTTGTTTCAAGTCATTAATTACCGAAACCGAATTTAAGATTGCTAAGTTAGTTTTAACCTTAGCTTTTTCAGATTCACTATTATCATTTTCTTCCGACGCCCATAACTGTAAATAGTGTTCAAATATTTGAATCGATTTGTGTCCAAATGCTTTTAAATCAAAAAAAGGAGTTGTTTCTACTAAACCTTCTCGATTAGTTTGATCATTTAAGCCTGGATTAAATTCACGAGTGATAAATACAGCACCGATGACCTGATGGTAACCGACCCTCCATCCTTTCTGTGTAATTGCTTGTGGTTGCGTTGCCCTACGATAGGATAGGTTTAACCAGTCTCCTTCTCCCGAAGGTTCGCCATAGGGCTTCACTCTAAATTGGTCTCGGTAAATTCTTATACCTTGATTGTTACGTACAAATTCTTTAATAGTTTGCTTCTTAAAATCAAGAGACTGTAATACATTGTCTGGTCGATCTGGAATATAGTACATTTCCAATCGTAAAGGTCCACATTTAGGAACAGAGGTTCTTTCTGGAAGCCAATCTTTCCATAAAATGGGTGGTTGTTTGAATCGTTTTCCATAGGCCGAAGATGCAATTTCAAGTGAAACCATATTGTTTTTATCTATTATTGAGTGGAGAGTTGCTTCTGCAGCGCGTAAATATTGTTTTGAATTTACTTTGCCATCAAGCTTCGGGATACCTGTTTTTAGCACGACTGAAAAGTCTTTTATACTATCAAACGGTGAAACCAAACGGGATAGTTCGTTTTTTAGTTCTGTAATAAACTCTTCAGTCCACTCATCTTTCAGTCCTAATAATATTAATCGAGTCCCTTTGGACTTATTATTAGTTGGGAAAGTCCCGAATTTGTCATGAAACTTGGGAGATATCTCGTAGATATTATGTTTAATAGAAGCAAGGTCAATGCCTCCACTCTGGTCAAAACTACCCCAATCTATTTCGAGTTCAATAGCTTGGTCTGATGTTTCAGTGATTGTTTGAAGTATCAATTTCTTACACAGCCTGTCAATTCCCAACCTACCTAGACCTTTTAACCCAGTAAGCACACGATGTTTTACTTCGGATTTATCCGTTTTGGATTTATTGTCTGTACCTATTCGTAACCAGTTGTTCTTCAGTGTATCAAAAGTCATTCCATTTCCATCATCTTCGATGACTATTGTTGGTGATGTAGTATTGCGGTCAAAAAACTCAATTATTATTTCCTCAGCATCTGCATCATAGGAATTTTTAACTAGTTCGGATACTGCGACTAGTGAACTAGAAATACTTTCTCTTCCTAGCTGGATTGCAACACGAGCATCAATTGAAAAAGGAGTTGATTCGATTAATTTGCGATCATCCATAATTTATTCCTCAACCCACGGAATTTCTTTTACGGAAGCTACGGTTAGATGTCTACACCGGATACGCTGGTTTAAGAAAGTATCTGTAATTGAAGAATTTAATATTTTCACTAGTCTATGGCATAACTCCAATTGATTATTCTTTGGTTTGAGTATAATTAGGTGATTTTCGACAGCGACATTATTTTTTATGTTCACAATGCTTGTAACACATCGTGGAGTATCATTTGGGCTTGAAGTACGATGCACTACAACAAATGGTGGATGAAAACACTTTCGTTTTGTTAAAATTGTTTCCGATAAACTATTAATAATCTGCCCTTTTTCAGCATTTTTTGCATGTAAGTACGGAAATTCTGTACCTTCATCAGGGTCCCTATAGGGAACAATTGTCCCAACACAAACATTAAAATAGTCTGAAACAGTGCTTGAATATTTATAATTAATTATTGGACTATTATCTGGCCAAGTAACGTTAATCTCATTCTTAAAGCGCATAGTGGCTTGAAGTATAAACACATCTACATCTGTCCCCGCATCAAAGCGCCCAGCAGACTCAATTTCTAAATTGGAACAAAATTGTCCAATAACTTTTCTCCATTTTGAATACCTTGTACCACTACGCAAAACATCTGGTAATATTGCCAAAATTTGTTGACCTGGATTAGATTCGATGAACAGTTTTTCCATGAACCTGGCGGCGGTCTGAATTTTTCCTGTTGCCCATTTACATCCATTAGGAGCATCAATATCGCCGAATGGTGGATTTACGACGAAACATACCATTTCACGAAAATCGTTTTTATCAGATATAAAGTCTTTTTTAACCAAACCAGTAAAGACCTTTGATTCTAAAAGATAGTTTTCAATATTTTGACTATCTTTACTTCTGGCTGCTGCCAATAAAATAAGTCTTAACTTGGTGGCTAAAATAAACTCATCATACAAATCGAACCCGGATACTAATTCTGACCATTTATTTATAGTGTCACCCAAATTTTTACCCAATGGTAAATATTGTGCACAAGCTAAAAGCAGGTCTCCGGCTCCACAGGCTGGATCTACCACTTTTATTCCTTTGGATAATAAGTTTGATATTTTCCATGCCAATTTATTTGATAATTCGTGGCTTGTAAAAAATATACCAGATTCTCTTCTTATCTTTAGAGATACTGTTTTTTGGAGAACTTCGGATGCTTTTCCATTTAGTAAAGAAAGTATATACGCGTTATTTTTTAAACTAAATTCAGACAATTGTCCTTTAGTTAAAACCATACCAACTTCTTCGTTAAAAACGGAGAACGCGGCAACCCTATTCTGATTTTGAATTAGTGTTTCCAAATTCTTGTTGTCCTGATTGATTTATAAATATAGTATTCTTTGTAACTATAGGTAGTCAAACGGTTAACTTATGATTAAAAACATCCGAATAGTTAATCCACAGATTTAACTTTTTGCTTAATAATTTGTTTATTGGTTGGAGACTGTTGGTTATTTTGTTTTAAAGCTGGAGGAAAAGTGTTAATTAAATAGTTAAAAGATATTTCAAACGGATCTGGTTTAAATATCATGTGAGTGTTTTCTTTGGCTGTTCATTTTGTTACTCGTTTTTTCAATCTCCCAAAGTTGTATAATGTTGGCAGGCTTCTATGCCTCCAAGCAAATATCAACCTGAGAGAAGATTTTATAATGACTGATTTACATACCTCCAGCGTAGCCCGGGAACTGGGACTGCAACTCTGGCAGATCACCGCTATAGATAAGCTTTTTCAAGAGGGTTCTACTGTTCCTTTCATCGCCCGCTACCGCAAGGAACAGACCGGCTCGCTGGATGAAGTGGTTATCGCCAATGTGCGTGACCGCCTGGCTCAGTTGGCTGAAATGGACAAGCGCCGTGAGGCTATCATTAAATCACTGGAAGAACGTGATTTGCTGACACCCGAGCTGCAGAAGGCTATCGACGAAGCTCAAACGCTGCCGGAACTGGAAGATATTTATCTGCCTTACCGGCCCAAACGGCGCACCCGCGCCACTATCGCGCGTGAAAAGGGCCTGGCTCCGCTGGCCGATTTGATTCTGTTACAGGATAATAAAACAGATCCGCTTCAGGCTGCCGCCGCCTATATCAACACCGAAAAAGGGGTTGAGTCCGTAGAAGACGCTCTGGCGGGAGCCCGCGATATTATCGCCGAAATCATCAATGAAGACGCCGCTTTGCGCCAGTCCCTGCGGTTGCTCTTTGCCCGCGAAGGAGTGCTGCAGTCACGGGTGGTTAAGGGTAAGGAAGAGGAAGGCGCCAAATACCGCGATTATTTTGAGATATCCGAAGCGATTTTAAGAATGCCCGCCCACCGGGTGCTGGCCTTGTTCCGGGGTGAAACTGAGGAGTTCCTTAAACTGGAAATCCGGCCACCGGAAGACAAGGCCCTTTCAATCATTTTCCGTCATATGGTTAAAGCCCAAAATCCCTGCTCCGATCAGGTGGTACTGGCTCTGGAAGACAGTTATAAAAGGCTGCTGGCTCCTTCGCTGGAAACTGATATCCGTCAGGAGATTAAGGAACGTGCCGATGCTGAGGCCATCCGGGTCTTTACCCGCAATCTGCAGGAACTTTTAATGTCGCCGCCGCTGGGACAAAAAACGGTGCTGGCAATCGACCCCGGCTTCCGTACCGGCTGTAAAGTGGTCTGTCTCGACCCCCAGGGCAAACTGCTGCATAATACCACCATATTCCCTACCCAGTCGGCCAAACTCGAGGCAGAAGCTAAAAAGAGCCTGCTTGAACTGGTACAGAAGTACAAAATCGAAGCTATTGCCATCGGCAACGGCACCGCCGGCCGTGAAACGGAGGCTTTCGTCCGCGCCCTGGGCCTGCCGGAATCGATAGCTATAGTACAGGTCAACGAGAGCGGGGCCTCAATATATTCGGCTTCGGATGCGGCCCGTGAGGAATTTCCCGATCATGATATCACTGTGCGCGGGGCGGTTTCTATCGGACGCCGTCTGATGGACCCTCTGGCTGAACTGGTTAAGATTGATCCTAAATCTATCGGTGTGGGACAGTACCAGCATGATGTCGACCAATCCAAACTTAAACAGAGTCTGGATGATACGGTAATGAATTGCGTCAACCGGGTGGGCGTGGAGGTCAATACCGCCAGCCGCCAGATACTGGCCTATGTTTCCGGACTGGGTCCCGCACTGGGCAAGAATATTCTGGAATACCGCGACCAGAACGGCCCTTTTAAAACCCGCCAGGAATTGCGCAAGGTGCCTCGCCTGGGCCCCAAGGCCTTTGAACAGGCAGCCGGTTTCCTGCGCATCTATAACGCTAAAAATCCCCTGGATGCCAGTGCCATTCATCCTGAGAATTATGACCTGGTTAAAAAGATGGCGGCCGACCTGGCCTGTACAGTGCAGGACCTGATGCAGAATGAAGAACTGCGTCAAAAGATTGTACTGGAAAAATACCTGAGTGATAAGGTGGGACTGCCTACATTAAGCGATATTTTACAGGAACTGGGCAAACCGGGACGCGACCCCCGCGCTCAATTTGAAATATTCAGCTTCGCGGCTGGTATCAATAATATCGACCAGCTTAAACCCGGTATGAAGCTGCCGGGCATCGTTACCAATGTCACCAACTTCGGCGCTTTTGTGGACATCGGAGTTCATCAGGACGGCCTGGTGCATATCAGCAAAATGGCCGACCGCTTTGTAAAAAATCCCAATGACATTGTTAAGGTCCAGCAGAAGGTTGAAGTCACCGTTCTGGAAATCGATAAAGCCCGGCGGCGGATTTTGCTTTCAATGCAAAAGAACCCATCGTTGAGTCCACCGGTTGAGTGATCCCGCTGACCCGCCTCCCTTTGTCTGAAATATAATGGCCTCTTGTGTTTTTGATTAGTCTTAATAAATGGGGTTAGCCGGGCATGACTTGTTTTCGGCTCTGCTTATTTAACCATATCCCTATGTCAACTGCCCTCTATACCTGTTCATCTTCCATTCAGCTTGAAGTGTTATAATTAGTTTCCATGAGAATATTGCTGGTGGAAGATGATGAGTATCTGGCGAGAGTCGTTAAGTCCGGATTGGAAGAAAGCGGTTATGCCGTGGATTGGGCTGCGGAAGGCCGGACGGCTCTTGAAATTCTGCAAGCCTTTCCTTTCGACGTAATTATTCTGGATATCATGCTGCCTGACCTGGACGGCTTCTCGCTCTGCCAAGAAATTCGTCACAAAAAGATAACCACTCCTGTACTGATGTTGACTGCTCGTTACCGTGAAGATGATAAGGTTCGGGGTTTGGATAGCGGGGCGGACGACTATCTGGTTAAACCTTTTAGCTATCCAGAGCTTTATGCCCGTCTAAGGGCTTTGCTCAGGAGGACCGGTGGATCTGGTTCTTCGCTTATTGAAACGGGTGGATTAGTTTTGGATTCAGCCCGTAAAAAGCTCACGGTTCAGGACTGTCCGGTTGATTTAACCTCTAAGGAATACGCGGTACTGGAGTTCTTAATGCTCAACCGTAACGGCATTGTTACCCGTGAGATGCTGGAAGAGCATATCTGGGATTGTGAACATGCAGCATTCTCCAATGTTATAGAAGTTCTGATAAGCCGCATTCGTCGTAAACTGTGTCCACAGAATAAAGAAGCTTATATCAAGACTGTTAAAGGACTGGGATATATTATCAAAGATGAATAGTCTAAGTGTTAAATTAACTCTGATATATTCTGTTTCTATACTGTTTCTGGTAACAGCTATGATCGCTTATATTGAATATAACGATTATAAAAGAGAAGTCAGTCAATGCATGAGAACGGCGGAAATCGGGCCGGGATTTATCGACGACCTCTATCCGGATAACAACTTATATATCAATACAGAAGATGACAGGTCTGTTTATGCTTTAAGAGCTTCAGATTTTGATGATCGTCTGGAGCGTTTCAATCTTTTTATAGATATTTATACTGAGGGAGGAGTGGGCTGGAGTCATTTTATCAGCGAACCTTATACCGTAGATCATCAGGTTTATTATAATGTGACTTTTACAGGAAGATATTCGAGTTCAGGCGATTCTTTTAAAATCGGTCCGTTAGCTTTGCCTGAATCCTATTTCCCTGATACTCTGGTCTCATTCGGGAATGTATCCGGCACCCGTACCAGTGATTTGTATTATCTGCCTGTTGAAGGTTATCCCGGTCTGCTTTATATAGTATCTCTGGACCGTTATACTATTCCATCTCCAGGTTGGACCAAACAAGTTATTTATGACGTAACTTACGGACTTCCTCTTATCATCATTTTCTCCCTAGCTTTTGGTATTTTAATCACCTGGCTGACGGTAAGGCCTTTGAGGCGTGTTACCCGTTCTACTGAACTACTTAGCCAGTCTAACCTGTCGGAGCGTATTGAAATACATTCCAATGATGAAATAGGACGACTGGCGCGTTCTTTTAATACCATGGCCGATAGACTGGAAGCATCTTTCAATTCGCAAAAAAGATTCGTGTCAGATGCAGCCCATGAGCTTAGAACGCCGCTGGCAGCAGTTAAAACGTCACTCAGTCAGATGCTGCCCGCCGAACATTCTGTCGAAGACTACCTAAAATTACTGACATTTCTCTCAGATCGTGTGAATTATATGGAAAAGCTTGTTAACGAACTACTCTTTCTTTCTGCGATGGATGAAACTAAACATCTGCCTACCACTGAGACCCTGCAACTCTCAGTCTTACTGGTCGAAATACAGGAGTCATTCACTTATCTATTTGAGGCTAAAAATATCCGTTTTGACTATGATATTGAGCCTGATTTGAGGATTAAAGGCAAACGTTCTGATTTCCTTCGTGTGATCTCCGGATTGCTGGATAATGCTTTCAAGCATACTACTACCGGAGGTACTGTCACTCTACGTGCCTTCCGTCAATCGGAATATGTCGTTATTAATGTGGCGGATAACGGGGCAGGAATTGCGCCGGAGCATCTACCGCATATTTTTGAACGCTTTTATAAGGCTCCGGGCACCTCAGTCGGTTTCGGACTGGGACTTGCAATAATACGCAGTATAATACAGTCCAGCGGCGGGGATATCTCAGTTAACAGTCAGCTAGGTCGGGGTACTTTCTTCGAAATCAAATTACCTGCCGTATAACTGTTCTGATTTGTAGAAACCAAAATTTATAACTCATAACTTAAAACTCACCCTCTTTTCAAGCTAATTGCTAAATATACAAAAACCATTGTATAGACTTCAGCAATATAAAAAGACGGAGGAAAGTAATGAACATGACAGAACTGGTATCGCTGGTGCAAGGTCTTCAGGAACAGGTTAAAACTCTGAGCGAACAAAACCGGACTTTCCGGGATATTGAAGACATCAAAAAGCTGCAATGCAGTTACGGCTATTATCTTGAAAACTATATGACCGATGAAATAGCTGCTTTGTTTTCACAAAGAGAGGATACCATTATCCGGGTCCATGCCGGCGAGTTTAAAGGCAAAAAGGGCGTGCTCACTTTTTTCAAACCTAAAGGCAAGAGTCAGGGCGTCAGAAATCCGGGTTTTATACATCAGGTGATGCAGCTTTCTCCTGTGATCGACGTCGCGCCGGACGGACTGACGGCCAGGGGCAGATGGTACGGCTTTGGAGCGGTGGCTATTCCGGTCAAGGATCAGGACAGAGTTTTTCAGGGCTGGATGAACGGAGTTTACGAGAATGACTATATCAAAGAAAACGGAGTCTGGAAAATCTGGAAATTACGCTGGTGGATGTATTTTAACGCTCCCTACGGAATCGGCTGGGTCGCACCGGAAAAACAGGCTGACAAGTCCTTCCAGGACAAACCGCATGTCACCAATTATGATGAACCACCTTTTGAGACTCTATATCCTACCCGGTATATTTGCCCGTTCCATTATGCCAATCCTGTTACCGGCCAACCGGTAGAGGTTGAGCAAGAAAGAAGCTATTTTAGTTAATAAAGGGTCTGGATTTGTAGATTAAGCCGGATCTATGTCCCTTTGCCTAAGCGGCTAGCCTCCGGCGTTCAGCCGGAAGCTATGTTCGAATCCTTGCGCCGGACCGGATTTAATTATATATTTATAGCCATATGCTGCATTTATACGTTCAGGAGTCTATCCAGGGCGAGCTGTATTATCTGACCGATGCCGCCCAGGTCCATCATCTCGGTGATGTGCTGCGGGCGCGGGTGGGGGATACCGTTTCGCTCTTCGACCCCCAGGGCACTGAATATATCGGTAATCTGGTTGACATAAAGAAAAACAAGGCGATCTTCCGTATCGAAAGCAGCCGGCCCTATCGCGACCCCGGCCTGCTTTTGACGATCGCCTGTGCGGTGCCCAAGGGCTCGCGTATGGATGATATTGTCGATGAACTGACGCAACTGGGTGTGGATGTCATTATCCCTATGCTGACCGAGCGGGTAGTGCCTAAATTCGATATCGATTCACCCAGGCCGGAGCGCTGGAGAAAAATTGCTCTGAGCGCTTCCGAACAGAGCCGCCGTAACACTCTGCCCGGCATCCCGTCTCTGATGACTCTGGATGAAGTGCTCATCTCTACCATGCATTATAACCTCAAGCTTATTCCCAATCTGGAAGAGGGACGTCCTATCAGTGCGGTTGTCCCTGTTGATTATAAAGGTGCAATGGTGGTCTTGATCGGCCCGGAGGGCGATTTCTCTCCGGTTGAGATACAGAAAGCCAAAAAAGCCGGCTTCATGCCGGTCTCGCTGGGCCATAATGTCCTGCGTGTCGATACCGCTGCCTCGGCTGTGGCCGCCTATATTAAACTCTCCCGTCCGCAGACCGACCGCTGACAACTCTTTCAGTAAACGAAAAACATTTAGAACTTAAAACCCATAACTTATACTCCATCCTACTGTATAATACAGATAGCATTACTTTATAGAGGTTCTCTTATGTTCAAGAAGAAAGTCTGGATTATTGCTATTGTAGCCGTTCTGGTGGTACTGATGTCTTTCAGCGCAGGCTGCCTGCTGACACTTTCCAATACTCCCGCGACCAGCCAGCCTGACAGCTCTTTGTTGAATGAAGCCTGGAATATAATTCACAAGAACTACGTTGAGCCGGATAAGCTGGATGATACTGTTTTAAATCAGGGTATGATAGCCGGTATGGTTCAATCGATGGACGACCCTTACAGCTACTATTTGACTCCGGAACAATATGAGATTACAGTGGGTGATTTCGCCAGCAGTTTCGGCGGTATCGGAGCCAGCATTTCCTATAATGCCGAAGGTGAAATTGTGATCGCCAGGGTCAATGAGGGAGATCCGGCCCAGAAAGCCGGTATGCTGGAAGGCGATATGATTCTGGCTGTCGATGACGTCAGCACCGAGGGTTATACCGTCGATGAACTGGTGGCCAGGGTCAGGGGCGAAGTCGGCACCGCAGTTAAGCTGCTGGTGCTGCATGAGGGCGAACAGATTCCGGTTGAGATGACTATCGTGAGGGCGGAAATCAACCCTGAATCGGTTGAGTACCGTATGATGGATGATGTGGCCTATATACAGATAAGTAGTTTTTACGACCGTACCAATCAGGAATTTCAGACTGCCCTGGAAAACCTTGACCTGAGTCAAGCCCGGGGTATAATCATCGACCTGCGCTATAACCTGGGCGGCAATTCCAATGCATTGCAGGAAGTGGCCGGACATTTTATCCAGGATAAAGTCATTGTCAGCCTGCGTGATAACCAGGGTAATGTCACCAGTCTTTCCGCTATACCTAACGGCACCATGACCGATTTACCGGTGGTCGTTCTGGTTAATGAATATACCGCCAGCGCCAGCGAAAGTTTCTCCGCCGCCATGCAGGATTACGGGCGCGCTGTTGTAGCCGGTACCCAGACGTTAGGTAAAGGCAGCTATGACCGTCTTTACGGACTATCCGACGGCTCAGGCATCTATTTGACCATAGGACGCTGGCTTAGTCCCAACGGCCATGAGATAGAAGGAATCGGAGTCACACCAGATATAGTATTGACCGAGACCGGCGACGAGGCCATTCAGTGGGCGGTGGAGTACCTGCAAAGGTAGGAGGAGGGGAATTAGCCGTCAGTTTTGAGAGAAGAGGTACTAAATACTACCAATAATACCAATGCCACCAATAAGTACCAATAAATCAATAGGGAACCGGGGTGAATCAGGATTGATGATTCAGGAAACCCAGCGTCATCGCGAAAATCTTTCACTCCTGAAGCGATCTTATAGAATAGCTGACAGCTATCAGCTGTTAGTTTTGAGAGAAGGGGTACTAAATACTACCAATAAATACCAATAAACGAATAAATACGAAATTCAAAATAAATTTCAGGCTGGAAGTGTCTAACCGCTAAGAATCTCCCCCCTTTACCTG
>DAOUFH010000094.1:0-9632 GCA_034429955.1 Dehalococcoidales bacterium | reverse complement strand
TTTCCTCAATTTTAGGATTAACTCCCCTGACGACTGAAATGGGTAGACCGATATCTATCAGCATTATTTTATTCCTTTCAGATTCAGTGTATCTATACTGCGGCCGTTTCTGAGATAGTCCCTGATAGTTGAAATATTTTTATCTATCGCAGTCAGTCTTTTCAGAAACAATTTTTCGGTCTCGCTGGTAAAGGCGATTTGGGCTATACCGCCGTTCTTCATTACCACTCTTTTACTCGCTTTTAAAATTATTAGAGGATCGTGACTGGCGATAATTGAAATTTTACCCTCGCGTGAAAGCAGTTCAAGGGCCTTCAGCTTGTCTATACCGGCATTTTCAATTTCATCGATTAATACCACCGGAGCATCGCTGATGACTGCAATATCAGCTATCATAAGCGCTCTGGACTGACCTCCGCTAAGCGCGGTCAGATTGGAAGCGGCAAAAATGGGTTCACCGGCTAATTCATTGGCCGTCCATATCGTTTTTTGTATTATGTCATCTTCTTTACGACCCAAACTGGAGGCATGCAGGCATAAGAAGTCAGCTACATTCATATCGATAACAAAGTTCATAGTCTGGGAAAGCTGGGCTACCAGGCCGAACCTGTCGGTCTTACTCAAGGTTCCTTGCCGGTTCAACAGAACACATCTGCGCGAAGGTGTATCTCCACTGGCTCCCTGTTCGATATCGGATAACAGCTGACTTTTCCCCGAACCGGTGGGACCGACCAGAGCCAGCACTTCACCTTTCAAGATACATAATTCTCTAACCGGTTCTGCTTCACCGGTTTTGGTATACCCGCTTTTAATCAAGATATATTCAACATCCGGGGCCATGGTCAACCTTTCCTCTTTACAATTCAAGCTTCGATTTTGATAACATGCCCCAATTGATAGGCATTCCCGATGCGCGTCTCCCCCGTACAATAAGAACAGATACAGGACGGCATGGTCGTACGCAGGTCTTTATCATACAAAGTGTCTACTTCAGAGGCTCCGCACAGGATTTGTTTTAAACGCGTAGTCCCCTTCCCTGTCAGTCCGTTGACCTCTATTATTTCAGCTCGCGGATTCATCGTTTTTACCCTGTAATGAAAGACCTCTCGCTCAGCTTGAGATACAATGTCACCTTTGGTGATAACAATTACATCCGCCGTAGAAAGTACCGGACCGATTTTACGGGGTGTATCGATGCCTCCCAGGCTGTCTATCACCGCAATCGACAAACAACCTGCGATGGCCGGCGCACAGCGATGACAGAGCCCCGCAGTCTCGATAATTGCGATATCTGCCGATTCGTTTTTAGCCCATTTGATTATCTCTTCCAGATTTGAAACATAATAATGATCGGGGCAAAGGTCTCCGCTTAATCCCACAACGGCAGGAACGCCCATATCTCTATAGCGTTTGGCATCACTGGTTTCTATCGAATCTATTTTACCTACGGCCGGCTTTAAACCTGCCTGACAAAGCGCTTTGAGCACCCATACGATAACAGAAGTTTTGCCGGATGAAGGGGGACCGGCTACTGTGATAAATTTCATTCTTAAAATCCTTTTAAACCATGGCCCGTTTTTTACGAATAGCCTTAGTGATATACTCTTCGATTAAAAGGTCACGCTGTGTAATGTCCAGTTCTCTGAATTCAAAACCGGGTTGTAATTGAAAAATTCGATCGGACAGTCTCAAAGCTTCCAGATAATCATGGCTCACATACACTACTGTCGTACGGGATTCGGCTATTATATCCTCCATCATTACTAACAGTGAGTCTTTTAATTCACTGTCCAGGTGGCTGAAAGGTTCGTCCATTAAAAGGACCTCAGGTTCTATCGCCATAGCGCGGCCGATGGAAACCCGCTGGCTCATCCCGCCGCTTAATTGAGAAGGGTAATAATTTTCAAAACCCTTCAAACCCAATTTATCAATCCATTTGCAGGCGGTGAGCCGTGCGTTTTTTTTATCTATGTTCATAGCAATAAGACCGGAGGCGATATTTTCCAGAGCGGTCCTCCACGGCAAAAGCCGAGCTTCCTGAAAAATATAGCCCATCCTGGAATAACCGGTAATCACACTGCCGGTATCCGGTTTGATAGCACCCGATATCAACCTCAACAAGGTGGTTTTACCTATACCCGAAGGACCTAAAAGACTGACGCATTCACCGGGTTCGATAGAAAAAGAGATATCTTTTAACACATAATGCTCATTGAATTTTTTGGTTACGCTTTCAAATTTGATCATTCAGGTTTGTTTATTCCACCTCAAAAGACGTTTTTGCACCGGTGAGATGATACCGAATTCCAGGACTGCCAGGAGAATGAAGGCCATCAATATCCAGGCGAAAATGGACGGCGCATCAATGTAATTCCAGGCCCGGGAAAAGGCATAACCGATGCCGTTATGGGCTGCCATCAATTCAGCCAGAATAATTACTCGTACTCCCATCCCGATGGTTAAAACCACTGCAGAAACGATGGCTGTACTGATGCCGGGTATATATATTTCACTTAATATCATTTTGCGAGGAAATTTAAAGGTCTGACCCATTTCCAGAAGCCGCCCGTCTATCTCCGTAATCCCGGTTTTCACATTAACGTAAGCAATCGGTATACTGATCAGTGAGGCTACAATAATCACTGCCGTACCACCCATTCCAAACCACAACATAGCCAGAATTGTGATAACTATAGCGGGGACAGTCATTAACAGCCATCTTAAGGGCTCCAGTATATAGCCGACCAGTTTATTCAATCCGGCCGCCATCCCCAGTACCAATCCTACTAAAAGTCCTATCGCCAGTCCGATTATCAACCTTTCTGCAGTGATGAGAATATGACCCCAGGTAGAAGCCTCACCCAGCAGGCCGATCAATCTGGCAAAAGTCTCGACAGGAGTAGCTACGATCACATTGCCCAAAACAGTGGATACTATCTGCCAGAGCAGCAACAGGCCTGCAACTCCGACCAGCCCGAAGATAGTCTTGATATTGGCACGATACCATTTGGAAATCGCAGATTGAAGGTACTGCGATGGAGGAACAACCGCAGCACCTTCAGAGACAGGTTCGTTAGTCGAGTTCAACGCCTTCATAATATAATCCTTCGTCAGGCAGTTGTCCGCCGATTATGGAGGGTTCCAGCTTGGAGAGTTCCAGCAGGAAACTCTCTATCTCCGTCCGGCAGTCCTTCACCTGCACGAAGTCCCACTGAGTATTTTTAATGGACTCAGTCACCGCAGAGGCTTCAAAGCCCAATTCTTCAATTTGAGAACCCAATACGCCAGCTTCTTCAGGATTGTTTTGCAACCATTCAATTGCCTCGGAATACTCTTCCAGGAACCGGTTAACTGCATATTTGTTTTCCTGAATGGAAGACAGTGCAATTGTACCGGCAATAGCCACCCGTGTATCCGATCCGGAAGCTTCACCCCAGGCGTCTTGCATATTTATCGAACGAACCAGATTTAAGCCGGCAGCAGAAGATTTCATGAGAACCTGCGTAGCCAAAGGCTCAGGTAATACTGAAATACTCTTTTGTCCGGAAAGCATCAATTGAGCAGCTTGTTGGGGAGTATTGGCATAATATATCGTCAGATCATTGCTCGTATCTATATTCATCTGCTGGCAGATATATCTGAACATCAGGTCGGGAACATTCCCTTTAAAGGGGATCACCACCTCCCGGCCTTTCAGATCTGCCATAGATTGGATTTCAGGATCATTACTGATAATGTACTGAATACCCCAGACCGAAATATCCAGCATTTGAATATCCATCCCCTTGTTATAAAGCAACGCCGAAGAATTGGAAGGCAAGGTCAGGAAATGCCCCTCCTCGGCTCCGCTGATATAGGCGGTAAGCTGGTCCGAAGCCGACCAGAATTTAAGTTCATAACTATCCGCTATATCCGCTAATTTATCATTCTCAATCAGATAGGCCAGCGGTATAGCCATAGGGCCGACCGGTCCGACCAGCACCAGGTGGGGAATTTTTTCAGTAACGCCACCGGTTTCGGTAGTCTGATTGGTCGTATCTGCGCAACCGGCAGCCAGAGCCATAACTGATATCAGGATTACAGTGAATACCAGGGCCAGGATGGGTTTGTTTTTCATGAATTTACTCTCTTTCAACGTATCTTTAGTGCGGCACATGCGATAACCATTGCTTGTATTTGTTAGTTATAACTAACACTAGTATAGCACAAAAGTTAAGGATGTCAATAATATCGATAGGTGTAATAACCCTATGCACAGCCTCAAGATATGACAGCATTATTGTTAGTTTAATCTAACTATACTGCTGGGCAGACAGCAACTCTTTTTACAGATTTATGTTAGAATCACAATTGGTAGATGGGACTGTCATTAGAAGCCGGGACAGTCAGGCCTCTATTCCGTAATCTGGTATTCAGACTCGGCCGGGCTGCCGTTCAATATACAGGATACCAGTCTTAATGCAGGAATTATGGAAGATAATGTATTCAAGTTAGAGTATCAGGATAAAGAGATTATTCTGATAGGAACCGCTCATGTCTCACAGGAAAGCTCGGAGCTTGTCAAAAGAGTTATTGCTGAAGAGCAACCCGACAGTATTTGTATTGAACTCGATGCCGGCCGCTACCAGAATCTGCAGAACCCCAAATCATGGGAACATACCGATGTAGTTCAGATTATCAAAGCCAAAAAAGTAGGCTTCCTGCTAGCCAATCTGATTTTAAGCTCATTCCAGAAAAAAATCGCCAGGCAACTGGGGACTGTCGTGGGACAGGAAATGATCCAGGGCATTAACAGCGCTAAGGAAACCGGCGCACAACTGGTACTGGCGGACCGAGATATTCAGACTACTTTTATGCGTATCTGGCGTAAATTGGGTTTTTGGGGCAAATGCAAACTGTTCTTTTCTCTGCTGTTTTCTTTTGGCGAAAAAGTGGAAGTAACCAGTGAAGACGTAAACAATTTACTAAAGGATGAATCGCTGGAAGCTGCCGTTGCCGAGATGCGCAAGAGTTTTCCGGTCATCGGCGAAGTCCTTATCAGCGAGAGGGACCAGTATCTTGCCTACAAGATCAAAAATGCACCCGGTAAAAAGGTGGTGGCCATCCTGGGCGGGGCTCATGTTCCGGGTGTAAAGCAGGAAATATTTAAAGAGCAGGATATCGGCAAGATAACAGAGGTGCCTAAGGGAAACTCTTTTTTTAAATATATCGGCTGGGCTATTCCCATAATTATTGCCGGACTATTTATTTACGGCTTCGCCATCAATATTCAAACCGGACTGCAACAGCTATCGGTATGGGTGTTCTGGAACAGTGCGCTGGCAGCCTTGTTTACGGCCCTGGTACTGGGACATCCCCTCAGTATCCTTACGGCGTTAGTGGCCGCTCCTTTCACCTCGATGAATCCGTTTTTGGCCTGCGGCTGGCTGGCCGGACTCGTCGAAGCCACTGTACGCAAACCCACGGTAAAGGACATCAATAATATCTCACAGGATATCTTCAGCCTTAAGAAATTTTTTAGAAATCGTTTTCTGAAAGCACTGGCCGTCGTCATTATGGCGAACATCGGCAGTTCCATCGGTACCATCGTCTCAGGAACCACTATCATCAGAAATCTCTTCTGAGATAAGACTCCCATTATATTTTAATCCTGATTGACGGGCTGAATTGCTGTACAAGCGGAAGCACTCCTTTAATTTCAAGTAACAGATCAAAGTGTTTCACTCCACACCTGCTGTATTTGTAGTTAGACCATTATGTCAAACTATAATCCAAACTTATTTTTTATGAGCCGGGAGTCGCCCGGTATTTTGAATGAGATATATTTGATTAGCCACCGGAGCTATGCTATCATAATTAAATATAAATCTCTGGAGCTGTTCTACCTGCTGGCTCAACTGCCATGGTAAACAGCCGGAACTCTCGATTCTGTCGAGAGTCGACGGCAGCACTGGAAACGGGGTTGCTTCCCATTCGGAAAGGAGACGATATGTTTTGGTATGATGAAAATAGCGTTGGCCGTTCCGGCGGAGAACGCTTTTTTTATGCCTAAATAATCCGCTGATACTTCATCAATTTCTCCTTTTCCTGTCAATCCTGTGTTTTGGACAGATCAATTAAACTGAATATCGTAGTGCGTCTCTTGAGCTGCCCGGCCTTTAAGGAGTGTTCCTATGGCCTGCAGCCGGTACTCCCGTAATAATACGGGAGTCGACGGTATCACCGGAAACGGTGCTGCCTCCCGTTCGGAAAGGAGAAGCTATAGATTTTTATATCTAAAAAATAGCGTTGGCCGTTCCGGCGGAGAACGCTATTTTTTTATGCCAGTACCCGGCGGTTATAAATTGAAATTGCCTGGTTCGAATCTCTTAAGCTGTTCTGCCTGCAGGAACTGTGTTCTATGGCAAACAGCCGGTACCTCCGGCTATAGCCGGGGTCGACGGTATCACCGGAAACGGTGCTGCCTCCCAATTCGGAAAGGAGGAATAAAGATTGTGTAACATTGTCACCTGATTTTGAACACTTGCGCTTTTCCCGTTATATTTCCCGTCGATTATTCTTAGTAACTGGTTTTTTATCACAAATCTATTGTTGTCTCATAATGGAGGAGTCTCGATGAACAAACGTCACCTGCCTATATATCTGGTTTTCCTGGTTGCTGCAGTTATAAGCGTGTTAGGTTTGACCGGCTGTTCCGATAAGAACACCGGCTTAACCAACTATTCGGTGACCGATATGGCCGGGCGCACCGTTAATTTTGATTCACAGCCTGAAAATATCGTCATTCTCTTCGGTCCCGGTTATGAAAAACTGGTCATTCTGGGTGCTGAAGACCAAATTACCGCCTGTGCGGATTTTCATAAAACCCATGCCTCGTGGGCGCATGTAATTTATAAATACCTTGATTCATTACCTGATATCGACAACCCGACTTCCCCCAACGTTGAAACTCTGCTGGGATACGATCCTGATGTAGTCTTCTGGTTTAGCAACGACGATAACGTTAAAGCCATGGAAAATGCCGGAATACCGGTTATCTGTTCCGTAGGCCCCAGCAGTACTACCCTCGACTCTCTTAAAACACTGTTGATGGTTTATGCTCAAACACTGGGCACTGAAGCCATCAGCCGGGCTGAAGATTATAACTCCTATTTCGATGAAAAATATGCTGCAATCACCGATGTCACAGCCCAGATTGCAGATAACGATAAACCCAAAGTCTATGTTACCAGCGGTATTCCGCTTAGAACTCGCGGCGGAAAGTCGGTTATGCGCGATACCGTCGAACAGGCCGGTGGTATCTATGTTGCCGCCGATGCTACCCAGGGTACCAGTGTCATTAACTATGAGCAGCTGCTGCAATGGAATCCCGATATCATCATCATCGACCATGCCCCCGATCTGCCCGACCCCAGCGCCAGTTCGACCTCCAATACTCCCGGTGCCAGTGCTGTTTATGATCAGATTATGAACGATCCCCAGTTCCAGGCCGTCAATGCGGTTAAAAATAATCAGGTCTATTTGAGCCCCACCGGAGCCTTTTTCTGGGATGCCGGTCAGCAGGGTATTTTACAACTGCAATGGATGGCTAAAATCTTCCATCCGGACCTGTTTACCGACCTGGATATGCAGACCATGCTGAAAGATTTCTATCATCGGTTTTATGCCTATGATCTGACCGATGAACAGGCTACCATGATTCTCGATCATGATCTGCCGCCCAATGCTTCACAATGGGGTTACTAAACACTGATTAATCCCGTCACGGCAGGCCGGTCGACCGGCCTGCCGTGACGCTCAACTATAATAGCGATACATATACAGGAAATTAAAATATGAGAAACCGAGAAATTGATTCAATCGACTGGCAACAACTCTGGTTAAATGAGATACAGCATACTCCAAAAGGGAATCACACCCCAATCAACTGGGATGAACATGCCCAGGATTTTGAACGTTACTACAGCCACAGCGATTATGTAGATAAGATGCTCGAACGGATCGATGTAGCACCGGGCGATACCATTCTGGAAACCGGCTGCGGACCCGGCAACCTCGCCATACCCTTATCCCAAAAAGCTTCTGCGGTCACCGCCATCGACCTTTCCGGTGAGATGGTACGACTCGCCAGTTCGGCAGCTTATTCAAAAAATATCACCAATATCGATTTCAGACAGCAGGACTGGCAAACTCTCATTCCCGGCACGGATATACAGCCCCATGATATTGTGGTCTGCTCCCGCGCCTTCTCTACCACGCATCCGGTCGACTCTTTAGCCCTTTTAAACAGTCTCGCTAAAAAACAGGTCTACCTGACGCTGAAAACCATCGAAGACGGCGCCGAATATTTTTATCGCAGACTGTATAAACAAATAGGCAAGGAGTACAGCGTAGCCCCGGACTATATTTATGCCTATAACCTGCTTTATCAGATGGGCATCTCAGCCTGCGTTTCATTCATTGATTATACCGACTCTTTTCATATCAGCAGCGCAGCTGAAGCCCTGCGTATGTTGAACAGTCATATTCAAGTGGAAACCCTGGCCCAAAAAGAAAAATTGCTGGACTTCATCTCCGAAAAAATGCAGGACAAAAGTTTTTTCAAACTCAATATCAAATGCCGCTGGGCGTTGTTAAGCTGGCACAAATAAATCTACCGGTTAAGACTGCCCTGCTCCGGCTGACGAAAGGACAACCAGCTATGGTCAAAGGTGAAATTAAAAGATTGATATTACAGCGGAATAAAATTTTTGAAACGGCTCGCAACCTGGCTTATCAGCGTCCGCTATTCATCTCAGCCCCTCTGGTTATTACCCGTACCTGCCAGGCCGCGCCTCTCTGCCTCTACTGTAACTGGCGAGCCTATGATTATGTAATTAAGAACGCCAAAATGGTCATCAGCAAAGATGAAGCGCTGGCCCGCGCCAGACGCATCAGAGAGGCCGGTATCGAGCATATTCATCTGTTGTCGGGCTGGATGCGTCATGGTCTGCCTGATTACTACTTTGATTATATTGCTGCGATAAAAGCGGCAGAGCCGCTAAAAATCATAGCTGAGTTCGGTTCCCTGACCAGGCCGGATCTGCTACAGCTAAAGTCCCTGGGTGTCGACTACATTGCCTGCGGGCTGGAGACTACCAATCAAAATCTGTTTCGTAAATTGAAACCGGGAGATGATTATAGCCAGCGGCTGGCTACTTTAACTGAGGCTAAAGAGTTGGGTTTTAAGACCGCCACCAATTACATCATCGGTCTGGGGGAATCCATCAGCGACCTGGAGAACAGCTTGATGCTGGTCAAGGAACTGGGAATTGATTACCTTTCACTCACCTCATTTGTTCCTACTCCTTTCACTGAAACCGAAGCCTGGGGTCGTCCGCGTCCCTATTTCGTGGCCGGAGTGGTTGCCGCCGCCCGTTTTTACTGCCCGGAACTGGATATCGCCGCTTCATTCGGCTGTGATAATTCGTCAGTCAACTATGCCTGGGGCATCAAATGCGGAGTCAATGCCTTCAGCGTAGTAGCCAGACATCCTTCTGAAAGTGCAGCTTTAGCCGGTGGTGAGTTAAAAAATGTTATAACGATGTGGCAGGACAGCCGGTCATTTGCAAAATTTCCAGATACCCGCCTTG
>DAOUFH010000093.1:0-2172 GCA_034429955.1 Dehalococcoidales bacterium | reverse complement strand
ACTATGCCGACGGAAATGACCGAAGAAATGCAACAGCAGATTCAGGAACGCCTGCAGGAAATGCAGGACCAGCAGTCCGGTGAGTCCGAGACGGCTGAGCCGGTTACCTTAAAGCAAGGGCTGACCGCTACCGTGACGGTAACGATTGAGTCCCGCTCCAATGTGCTGGTAGTACCCAACCGGGCGCTGAGCAAATCGGCCGGAATATACACAGTACAGGTAGTCGACGGCGATAAGACCGAAACCCGCCAGGTTACCGTGGGTCTGGCTGATTCATCCTATACAGAAATTACTTCCGGATTAAGCGAGGGCGAAATAGTCGTGGTCAAAACATCTTCTTCAACCTCCAGCAGCAGCATGATGATGCCAGGTAGTGGAAGTGTGGTAGTCCGAGAGGTAACAAGGTAGGCAGACTGTGATTGAACTAAAAGGCATTACTAAAAATTACCCGATGGGGAAAAGGGAACTGAAAGTGCTGCAGGGCATTGACCTCAGTATCAGAACCGGTGAGATGGTGGCTATTATGGGACCTTCAGGCTCCGGTAAAAGCACGCTGCTCAACCTTATCGGTCTGCTGGACCGGCCTACTTCCGGCAGCTATCAGCTGGAAGGCAGGGAGGTCAGTAAACTGACCGGCGGGGAGTTGTCCAAACTGAGAGGGCAGAAAATAGGCTTTATTTTCCAGAGCTTCAACCTGCTGCCTTATCTGTCGGCTTACGATAATGTTATACTGGGACAAAAATATGCGGGAGCCATCAACCATCAGACAGCTAAAGAGGCTCTCAACAGAGTGGGGCTGACGGACCGCGTCAAACACCGTCCCAGCGAACTGTCCGGCGGTGAGCAGCAAAGAGTGGCAGTAGCCAGGGCTCTGGCTAAAAATCCGCCCCTGATACTGGCCGATGAGCCTACCGGCAACCTGGACAGCAAGTCCAGCCGGGAAATCATGAACATGCTGACCGAATTGCATAAAGAACAAAACATCACCCTGGTGATGATAACGCACGACCCCAATACTGCGCACTATTGCCAGCGCATCGTTCACCTGGAGGACGGGCTGGTCTTGAGAGAGGAAACGTTATGAAAAGGTTTATAGAGCCTTTAGCCACAGCCTGGACGTCTGTAGTAACTCACAAGCTACGCAGCTTTCTGACAATCCTGGGCGTCGTTATCGGCATCGCAGCGGTTATCGCCCTGATGTCGGTAGGCAAAGGGGCTGAAGCCCAGATTTTAAGCAACATGAGCGGGCTGGGAGCCAACATTATTACTATCAGCGGCGGTTCCAGTTCATCCGGCATGGTGCGGGGCGGATTCGGTTCAGCCAACTCGCTGACACTGGAGGATGCCGAAGACATTGAAGCCAGCGTCAGCGACATCGCAGGAGTGTCGCCCACCACAAATTCAGCCATGCAGGTGATCTCAGGCGGGACTAACATGTATGTTATGGTCACAGGAGTCAGTCCCAGTTATATGGATATTTACGACCTTAAAATGGCCAGCGGAGATTATTTCACCACTTATGAATACGACCGGAAACTAAAAGTGGCGATTCTGGGAGCGTCGGTAGCGGAGACCCTTTTCGAGGGCGACGACCCGGTGGGTCAGAGACTGCGCATGGGTAACAACTATTACACTATCCTGGGAGTGCTGGAGAGCACCGGACAGTCCTTCTCGTCTTCCGACAGCCAGGTTTATATTCCGCTGACCACACTGCTGACCACCATGGCCAGGTCGACTACTACCTCGGGTGAACACCTGGTCAATAGCATCATCGTCAAAGCGGCCGATGAAAAATCGATCGCTTCCGTAAAAGAGCAAATTACCTTCCTGCTGGAAGAAAGACATGATATACAGTTCGGAGATGAGGATGATTTCACCCTGACCTCAACCGACGAAATAACCGAAGCCATCACTTCCTCTATGTCAACCCTGACTATACTGCTGGGAGCCATCGCCGGCATATCTCTGCTGGTCGGCGGCATCGGCGTGATGAACATCATGCTGGTATCGGTAATGGAGCGCCGGCGTGAAATAGGTATCCGCAAAGCGCTGGGCGCCAAAGAGCACGATATCTGGGGACAGTTCCTGATCGATTCGGCTCTGCTGACCCTGGCGGGCGGCATCATCGGGGTGGCGATCGGCTGGGGAGCCTCTTATCTGATCTCCCTGACC
>DAOUFH010000092.1:0-7732 GCA_034429955.1 Dehalococcoidales bacterium | reverse complement strand
TTGTATGCCGAGGCTTAACCGTGAAGCATTATAGACTTTCCTTATTTCCAGCCGTATCCGGCCCCGCAAGCCCTAATAATCAGCCGTTGATTTTAATTTATGATATAATAGCAATAATAAAACGGCCTGAACTCAAAATCTAAACTTTTAAGGAGTTTTACCAGATGCCGGCAGCGAGATATCAGAGAGTGCTTATCAAATTAAGCGGAGAAGCTTTTGCCGGGCAAAAGGAATTCGGAATTGATCAGGCTACCTTGAAACGGATAGCCAGCCAGATTAAGAATGTCGTCGATATGGATATACGGGTGGCGGTAGTGGTGGGCGCCGGCAACTTTTGGCGGGGTGAGCAGCATGCCCACAACGGCATGGACCGGGTGACCGCCGATTATTCAGGCATGCTGGCCACTGTAATCAATGCTCTGGCTCTGCAGGATGCACTGGAGAAAATAGGAGTAATTACCCGTACCCAGTCCGCCATCGAGATTCATCAGGTGGCTGAAGCTTTCATCCGCCGCAGGGCCATACGCCACCTGGAAAAGGGCCGTGTGGTTATCTTCGCAGCCGGGACCGGCAACCCTTATATGACCACCGATACAGCCGCCGCTCTGAGAGCTATCGAAATAGAAGCCCAGGTGCTGCTGATGGCCAAGAATAATGTAGATGGAATATACAGCGCAGACCCTAAAATCGATAAAAATGCGGTCAAATTTGATAAACTCACCCACACCGAAGCCCTCAATTTGAGGCTGAAGGTGATGGATGCTACAGCTTTTTCATTATGCCTGGAAAACAAACTGCCGATTATAGTATTTGATGTTGAATCCCCAGGCGGCATAGAAGCCGCGGCCAGAGGCGATTCTATCGGAACAATAGTAACCAGTGAGGTGTAAGAATGTCCAGTACTATTTTATCCGTCGTAGAAAAGAAGATGAAAGCTGTTTCGGAGGGTTTGAAACAGGAACTCTCTACCATCCGTACCGGCCGGGCCAGTCCGGCCCTGGTGGAACACTTAAAAGTAGACTATGCGGGAACCCTGACACCCCTTAATCAGATTGCCGGGATCTCCGCTCCGGAAGCCAAGTTACTGGTTATTCAGCCCTGGGACCCGACCGCCATGCACGCCATTGAACAGGCGATTCAGAAGTCCGAACTGGGGCTCAACCCCGCCAATGACGGCCGCGTCATCCGCCTGGCTATTCCGGCTTTGAGTGAAGAGCGGCGTCAGGAACTGACTAAAATCGTGCACAAGAAACTGGAAGAACGCAGAGTCGCGATTCGTAATCTGCGCCGTGATGCCCTGGAAGAACTGAAAAAGGCTGAAAAAACTAAAGTGATTTCTCAGGATGAGTCACGCCGTTCCCAGGACACCCTGCAGAAATTGACCGATGCTAATATTCTGGTTGCTGAAAAAATCGCCCAGGAAAAAGAAAAAGAATTGATGTCGGTTTAACTATGGCCGGACAAAATATACCTCAGCATGTAGCCATCATTATGGACGGCAATGGTCGCTGGGCCAAAAAGCGCGGTCTGCCGCGTTCAGCCGGACATCAGGCAGGCTTTAAACGCATTCGTTCGATTGTGTCTGCCGCATTAGATCAGGGTGTTAAATATCTGACCATCTACAGCTTTTCCACGGAAAACTGGCGACGCCCTAAAGAAGAGGTCGACTGTATCTTCAAAATACTGGCCGATAACATCGAAAGCGAGGCGGCCGCCATGCATAAAAACGGCGTTCGCGTCCGCCACATCGGCAATCTGGAAGTCCTGTCCCCGTCGCTACAGGAATCCATCAAACGGGCCTGTGATCTGACCCAATATAATCAAAGACTTATCCTGAACATCGCTTTCAACTACGGCGGCAGGGCAGAAATACTGGAGGCAGCCCGGAAAGCGATTTCCCTTCATATCAACGCTGCCGACCTAGATGAAAAAAGCTTTACGGCCAATCTCACCACCAGCGGCATACCGGATGTCGATTTGTTGATTCGTACCGGAGGAGAGCTGCGCATCAGCAACTTCTTGCTGTGGCAGTCCGCCTACGCAGAGCTGTATTTTACCGGGGTGCTCTGGCCGGACTTCACTCCCGCCAGATTCGCCAGGGCTTTAGAGGCTTTTGCCGGGCGCAAAAGACGCTACGGCGGTCTGGGTTAAACTGAAGCCCGCTGATAAAACAGGAGGTTAAGGTTATGGACACTCCGCTGGTTTATTATTTCAACCTGGGATTTGCCTGGTTTCTGGTATTGCTGTCTATCTGGGGTTTTTCCGTTGTTCTCAGAAAAACCGGGCGTAAAATGCTTTACTGGCTGTTTTTCGGCCTGGGCTGGGGTCTTATCGGCGTTTCCCATATTCTGATATTGTTGGGCATCTCTTCCGCTGAATGGTATATGCTGGCAATCCGCATCGCAGGCTACGCCTCTATTGTCATCTCGGTACTGGCACTGATGGTTCATCTGGTTGAGCGGGACGCCTGAGTTTTCCTCTGATATTTTGTCATTAAATGCCGGTCCGGAGGGTAAAAACAGCCGGATGGACTTCCGCCTGTCGCTCAGTCTCAGGGCGGCTTTGCTGGCACTGCCGGGGCCTTTCCATTACAATGTATCTATACCCAATGGAGGACGTATTTTATGAAAATCTATCGCCCGGCATGGCTGATTGCAATCTTGATATTATCTCTGGCGGTTTTGACGGCCGGCTGCGGAGGCTCTACCTCCCCAATTACCACCTCCGGGACAACACCGGTCTCCAGTGCGACGGCAACGGCTACCCCCACTCCGACACCTTCTTCCACCACTCCAACCGTCAGCGAGACTTCTCCTGCGCCGACGGCAGACCCCACTCCCACGACGATTTATGTTCCGGATGCCGAGCCTTATATTCCTGAAGGCGAACAGCTTGAGCTGTTCAACTACGTTCTGGAACTAATCAATCAAGACCGGGCCGACCATCAATTGCCGCCGGTCGAGCTGGCTTATAATGCCGCAGCACAAAAACATGCTCAGGATATGCTGGACAACAAATATCTGGCCCACTGGGGAACCGACGGACTCAAACCCTACATGCGCTATACCTTTGAGGGCGGTCTTAATTATGAAGGCGAAAACAGCGCTTATTCGGAAAACAGCCAGGGATTGAATACCCAAGACGAACTAAGGGCCCTGGAATATATGATGATGTACGACGATGCCTCTGCCAACTGGTCACATCGTGATAACATCCTGAATCAATGGCACCAGAAAGTCAATCTGGGCATCGCTTACAGTTCCACCGTAGTAGCCCTGGTCCAGCAGTTCGAGGGGGATTATGTGGAATATTACCAGCCTCCCGCTATCAACGGCAATATCTTCAGCGTCAGCGGGCGCTTCAAGACGGACGGTCTGGTTTTAAACAACGTTGCAGTTACTTATGATCCCCTGCCCGTGCCCTTGACCGGAGCTGAACTGAAAAACGGCCCTTATCATAGTTACGGTTTCGGGCAGATCTTGGGGCAGGTCTTCCCTCCGCCTCCCCCGGGCAGCTCGTATACCAATTTGCCGGCCAATTCCGTAGTGGCTGAGAAAGGCAAGGTAGACGACGCTTATTTCCAGATAGAGGCGAATATCAGCACCCTGCTGGCCCAAGGCCCCGGAGTATATACCCTGGTATTAGTGGCTACCGGTGAAAACAGGAATTTCAGTAATTACTCGATAGTGATAAATTAGCCTGTAACCAGAGCTTCCAGCTGTTTTTTCAGAGCGAGAAGTCCGGCTTCTCGCTCTTTTTTATCTGTAATTTCCAATATACGCAGCGTTTCGGTCACAGCCAGTATATCCGCCTTCAGTTTACGGCGTTCCAGTTCGGCCTGAGCGGAACTGGCCAATCCGTAAGACTCCCGTTGCTCAATGGCATAAGCCATGCTCTGCATATTCATTTCAGCGATGCCTTCTTTATTCATTTCAGCCGTCTCATAGTTCAGCCATTGAAACCAGGACGGCCCGCTAAGACCGGCGATATACTCCTCCAGGCTGCGGTAAAGCAGTTTATAACCGTATTTCTCAGGATTATCGAAGGCTGCCGAACCGGGGTCCAGTAAAATCGGTCCGCTGATAGGGCCTCCCAGCGGTACGCCGCTGCCTACACCCATTGCGTCCCTTCTGGCCACCGTGCTGTTTTCCAGCGCCGATAGCTGTTCCCAGAGTTCCCAGGTTGCCAGCATTTCCTGACGGGTCTCTCCGGCCAGACCGGTAGAGAAAAAAGTGGTCACCGGCACCAGGTATTTATGGCAGAGTTTGATGGTCTCCATCAATTCCCTGGTGGTATAGGGTCTTCCCAGCTTGCGGCGTACAGCGTCCGAACCGGTATCCGGGCAGATATGCACAGTGAGCTGGCGTCCCAGCGCAGCGATGGACTTGATAAACTCCTCATCAGCTGGCACCAGCAGGTCCAGGGAAAGCCTTTCGATATCCAGGCTACGGTCTTTCAGTACCGCTAATAATTCAGCAGTATAACGGCTTCCGGCCACCCGCGGGTCCTGGTAAAGGCCTATCACATTGATTTTTTGCGCGTTTAATTTACGGATATCCTCTGCCAGGCGGGCCGGACTTCTGAAAGCCGGCCTGTCCATACCCAGATATTTCCGGTAGGTATAAGCCGAACCTCCGCAGATGGCGCAGTTATAGGCACAGCCCCGGCAGACTTCCAGACTCCAGCGCGGAATTTGGTCCGCCCCGAAGATGGAGGTTTTGGGTTCGAGCAAATCAAAACGGGTATATTCAAATTCATCGATATCCCGGCTGGCTGGCAGCAAAGCGGTTACAGCAGTCCGTCCGCTCCGGTCGCGGCAGGTCAAATTGGGAGTACCACCCGGATGGCCGTTCTTCTCCAGGCTTTGCATAAATAATAAAAAGGCCTTTTCCGTTTCAGCCCGGACTACGGCGTCTACAAAACTATATTTGTCGATGATCTCCTGATGAAAAACCGTGGCGGTCAGTCCGCCCAGCACCACCGTTGAATCGGGATGATAAAGTTTACTTAAACGAGCCACAGCGATTGCGCCGGGCGAATGCTGCTGAAAATGCAGTCCGATAGCCAGTACCCGGGCCGAGAGGGACTTCAAGTGCTGCTCGGCGTCGAAGTCGCTATCGGCAGTCATACGGTCGCACAGGTTGTCCACCTTGACCCTGTAGCCGTGCCTGTCAAGATACTCTGCCAGGCTCAACAGGCCGATGGGGACTTTATTGAACTGGACCTGAGCAACGCCGGGACCCATCGGCCCCGGAAAAAGCGGCTCTTTACGGAAATCGTAAACGGCCGGAGGATGAATAAAAATTATATCGTAGTCAGACATTAATTTTAATATAACTATCCCGTAACCAATTGTCCAATCAGGTTTGCAGACAATTGACTTCACCCCGTCGTGTTGGTAGACTGTGAGTTGTCTATTGAGGTGAATTAAACTGTCTGAACCATCTAATTTATCAGCCACAACCGCACGTCTGGGCACTGACCCGTTAGCCAGGCTGTTGCTCCGTTTGAGTTTACCCAGCATCATCTCTATGGTCGTGATTTCTCTGTATAACCTGGTGGACGCTCTATGGGTAGGCAGGTTGGGATATCAGGCCGTAGCGGTGCTGACGGTGATAATGCCCTTTTTTATCCTGTGTATGGCGATCGGGGTGGGCATCGGCATCGGCGTCAATGCCCTTTCCTCCCGGCGTTTCGGGGAACGCGATGTGGCAGGCGCCAACCGGGCGACCGGCCAGACCTTTGTGCTCTGCCTGGCGGTCGGCCTGATCTTAATGGCGATTACCAACCTGTTTCCCCGGCAGATCATGGTTATCTGCGGCAGCACTCCCGATTTGTTGGATATGGGAGAGCCCTATCTGCGTATAATGGGTTTCAGTATGCCGTTCTTCCTGTTCGGAGCCGTCAGCCGCAATATTCTGCAAGCTTCGGGAGAGGCCATCAAGCCGATGGTCTTCATTGTCATCGCTCAGGCCGCCAACATGGTGCTTGACCCTCTGTTTATTTTCGGGATAGGACCGTTTCCGGAGATGGGTGTGGCCGGTGCAGCCCTGGCGACTGCCATCGCCTGCACTCTGGGAGCTGCTTTAGCCCTCTGGTATATCCTGTCCGGCCGCACGGCCTACAGGCTGCAGCCGTCTCATCTGATACCTCACTTCAAGACCATCCTGGCAATCGGCCGGGTCGGTCTGCCCTCCACCTTGATGGAACTCACCGGCGGAGTAGGCTTCGCAGCCTTCAATCATGTAGCCTCCAATTACGGATCCATAGTGCTGGCAGCCGTCGGAATCGCCGGCAGAATTACCGACCTGGCTTTTATGCCGATAATCGGTATGGCCCACGGTCTGCTGCCGGTGATAGGCTTCAGCCTGGGAGCCAAACTCTGGAATAGGCTGTGGGGAGCCGTCCGGCTGTCGATCATCTGGCTGGTTATCCTGATGGCCGTTTGTACCCTGGTACTGGAAATTTTCACTCCGGGGATAGTCAGCTTATTCAATTCAGACCCTGATTTGCTGGCGGTGGCCGTGCCGGGTATGCGTATCTTCTGCGCCACCCTGGTGCTGTACGCTCCGCTGGTCATCTTCACCACCACGCTGCAGGGACTGTCCAGGGGAACGACCGCCATGTTCCTTTCGCTCTGTCACCAGTTTTTGTTCTTTTTACCCGGATTATTCCTGTTTTCACACTGGCTGGGCCTGACGGGGATATGGATATCTATGCCCGTCTCCGACGTTCTGGGGGCTAGTGTATCCGGATTGTTGATGTACCGCGAGTACCGTCTGCAAAAGAGAAGTCCCCACTGGCAAAGCTGCCCGGCGGCTTAATCCTGCGGTATAGCACCGTGACAACAAAAGGGCGTCCCGAAATTCGGGACGCCCTTTAATTTTTTCTGACAGCCGGTAGCTACAAACTAACAGCTATTTCAGCGGAATATCGCCCAGGGTAGTGTCCTTTTCAGTGCTGACTTTGAGGGACTTGGACTTCTTGCCCTTGGCTATTTCCAGGGTGAATTTGCTGACCGGCAGGCCTTCAAACTCGAAATCACCAAAGTCATCGGTCTTGCCTGTGTAGACTTGCTGGTCCTGAGTGTCGGTCAGCGTCACATTGGCTCCGATGATTACTTCTTTCTCGACCGGGTCGTACACTGTGCCGGCTATGAACCTCTTGGGCAGATTCAAGTAGTAGACTCGGGGTTTATCCTGTTTGGCCCGTTCGGGTTTGGCGAACTCGGCTTTCTTGATGTACTCCCTGGCCTCCGACTCTTCCATGAACTTGAGGGCCAGCGTCGGGCAGGCGTCTACACAGCGGGGCTCTTTCATTAAGCCGTCATCCAGCAGGTGGGCACAGCCCGTGCATTTCTGCGCGATGTTCAGGTCGTCATTGAAGTATATGGCATGGTAAGGACAGGCATCCACGCAGTTCTTACAGCCGGTGCACTTGACGGGGTCGATGATAACCAGCCCGTCTTCTCTGCGATAGATGGCCCCTTCGACTTTACAGGACGCCATGCATTCGGCATTGCCGCAATGATTGCACAGATAGGGAACGTAAGCGACTTTAACGCGCGGGACCTGCCCTCTGACGTTTTCAGTCAATTTCAGCCAGAACTGTCCGGTTTCGGGCTGGGGTTTGGCGTAAGGAGTCCAGTCGTTGACTACATGCTCATCCTTGCAGGCGATCTGGCAGTTGTAACAACCGTTACATATCGAAACATCATGTACAAATACTTTCA
>DAOUFH010000091.1:0-8474 GCA_034429955.1 Dehalococcoidales bacterium | reverse complement strand
CAGGTAAAGGGGGGAGATTCTTAGCGGTTAGACACTTCCAGCCTGAAATTTATTTTGAATTTCGTATTTATTCGTTTATTGGTATTTATTGGTAGTATTAGTAGTATTTAGTACCTCTTCTCTCAAAACTGACGGCTAACAGCTGTCAGCTATTCTATAAGATCGCTTCAGGAGTGAAAGATTTTCGCGATGACGCTGGGTTTCCTGAATCATCCATCCCGATTCCCCCTGGTTCTCCATTGAATTATTGGTATTTATTGGTGGCATTGGTAGTATTGGTATTTATTTAGCATTGTTCCCCTTTTGCCTTTTGAAATTGTTTTATGTTTTAATACAGGTATTCTCTCACTTGCTCGCAGACTTGAGGAGGACGCATGACTAACCAG
This sequence comes from Dehalococcoidales bacterium, assembly GCA_034429955.1. GTDB lineage: Bacteria > Chloroflexota > Dehalococcoidia > Dehalococcoidales > UBA3254 > DATIKD01. Next base: position 8,088 of record DAOUFH010000091.1, on the reverse strand, counting down.
TGGTTGCCCTGGGTCTTAATTCTCCTGATGCTGGGGATTATCATCTGGAACTACTTCAGACGCCGTAAGGGCGGGCAAATGACTTATGACATGGCGATGGGCGTGTATGCCAATGTGGAGGACTGCCTGCGTACCGTCGAAGTTCGTCTGTCAGACCCTCTCTCCAAAAAGAAATTTGCCATGGCTTCCTGGCACGCCTTTAGCAAGCAGATGAACTTTCTTAATCCCGAGCTACTCAATACTCTAACCGAAGCCTTTACCCTGGCCGAAGAATGTAACCGGCGTATCGATGAGGCCCGCAAGTCCAATACTATGAATACCATGAGTTCGCTGCAGGATTTACCTCTGGAAAGACTCAAAACTCTTATGCTGAAAGGCCGCGAAGGACTGATGCTCTGGCTCAGAAACGCTCAGTCCAGTGAATCGCAAAATACCCGCCGCGGTTGTATGGGACTCTAGCGGTTTTGAGGTGGACAGGCGGAGTATTTAACGGATTGAGATAAAGTGGGCGGGCTTTACCTGATTTAGACCAGGTATTCGTTAATCTCGCGCTTCTCAAAATGGGCTTTTTTCAGTTCCTGAAAACGTTGGATAAAACCGCTGCTGCTTAGCAGGTCGGTGGTCATTATCCAGGCATCTTCCTTGTTATCAGTATAATACCCTTTGCGCACGCCCATCTTGTGAAACCCGTATTTGGTATAAAGCTGCTGGGCGGTGTTGTTGGAGTCTCTCACTTCCAGCGTAACCAGCGAGGCTTTGAGCTGTATCGCCCTGTCGATAGCTGCTATCATCAGAGTTTCACCGATGCCTTTGCCTCGCTCACTGGCCCTGACGGCCAGGTTGATGATGTGCATCTCGTCGACCATCAGCCACATACCCACGAAGCCGGTAATGTATTCACGGGTTTTTACCCCGCCGTGTTCCCCTGACTTTCCTGAGAACGGCCACCTGATGCCCAGGAATGAATGTACCGGTACCAGTCTGATAGCCGGCTGCTCCGGCGTTGCTGCCGGTTTTTCTCCGTTGCAGGCCACCACGTAATGCGCCAGCCGGTTGTTCATTTCATGGGTGAAATTGACCGGCGGCCACATAGTGGGAAAAGCTTCCCGGTCGATGGCGGTGACCTGTTCGATATCGGACCTGGTCATGAAACGTATTCGGCAGGACAATCCATTCTCCCCTGTCTTTAAGAGTTCCAGAGTGTGCTCTGATTGCTTTTTGAGACTTTACCCGGTATTCTAAGATGCTGATAAGCATTTTCTGTCGCTATGCGTCCGCGCGGAGTGCGTTCAAGGAAGCCTAACTGCAGGAGGTAAGGTTCATAGACGTCCATGATGGTATCCGGTTCTTCGCTGATTGAGGCTGCGATGGTCTCCAGTCCGACCGGCCCGCCGTTGAATTTGGTGATGATGGTAATCAGGATTTTATGGTCGATCTCATCCAGACCGATATTATCCACTTCCAGCTGTGCAAGGGCTTTATCGGCGATCTCTTTAGTGACCAGCCCCTGACCCTTAACCTGCGCGTAATCCCGTACTCTTTTCAGCAAGCGGTTGGCCACTCTGGGCGTACCTCGGGCGCGGCAGGCTATTTCTTTCAGACCGGATGGGTCAGCTTTAATGCCCAGGATTCCGGCAGAGCGTTTTAAAATATTTTCGACCGAAGCTCCATCGTAAAAGTCCAGGCGGTGCACCACTCCGAAACGGTCTCTCAGGGGAGAACTCAGCATGGCATAGCGAGTAGTAGCTCCGATAAGTGTGAAGGGCGGCAGTTTCAGCCGCAGGCTTCTGGCCCCCGGCCCTTTGCCTATGATGATATCCAGGGCGAAGTCCTCCATAGCCGGATAGAGCACTTCTTCCACCACTTTGGACAGGCGGTGTATCTCATCGATAAAAAGGATATCCTGCGCCCGCAGGTTGGTCAGGATGGCTGCCAGGTCGCCGGTGCGTTCGATCGCCGGGCCGGAGGTGATTTTAATGCTCACTCCCATTTCGGCCGCGATGATATAAGCCAGAGTGGTCTTGCCCAGACCGGGCGGGCCATATAGCAGAGTGTGATCCAGCGCTTCATCCCGGCCTTTGGCGGCTGAAATGGCTATTTCCAGGTTTTCTTTCAGTTTGCTCTGGCCGATGAAGTCCGTCAGACAGCGCGGCCTCAGGCTGGTTTCCAGAACGGCTTCTTCGTTATTGTTTTCAGTATTGCCGGAGACTATGCGTTCTATCTCAAATTCCTCATCATTATCTAGATATAGCGGAAGTCAAGTTCATTATAACATATTAGACAATAGAGGAATTAAATAATACCGATGATAAGCTTTCAACTATCAGCCGTCAGTTTTGAGAGAAGAGGTACTAAATAATACCAATGCCACCAATAAGTACCAATAAACGAATAAATACAAAATTCGAAGTAAATTTCAGGCTGGAAGTGTCTAACCGCTAAGAATCTCCCCCTTTACCTGAAACTAAAAACGAATAACGAATAACGAAAAACTAATTACTCTCTTTCCCAGTGACAAAATCGCTGAACATTTAAGGGTGACGGATTCACTGGACAACACCATCGACGTTTCCCAGTTGCCCTTTCTGCGCTCTCTTGATATAATAATATTTTGGAATTACGGGCTCTCCTATCTTCGGCGGCTTCAGCTTCCGTGCCCCGGCATTAACCTGCAAGACCCCGGGTAGAGTTCCCTGTTTTGAATGTATATATTAGCTAAATACAGCAGGTAGCATTGTCAGGTTTACGGCGCATTCGTCTAGCGGCCTAGGACGCGTCCCTCTCAAGGACGAGACCACCGGTTCGAATCCGGTATGCGCTACCATGTCCCCTTGACTTTTACCTCTGTTCAGCTTTATAATGTTCAAGTTTGCGTTCATTAATATATTATTTCCGGTTTGCGCCCGAGTGGCGCAATGGCAGCGCAACCGACTTGTAATCGGTAGGTTAGCGGGTTCGAATCCCCTCTCGGGCTTTTAGCTATTGCGAGTAGGGCTTTTGGAGAGGTGCCGGAGTGGCTAATCGGAACAGTCTGTAAAACTGTCGTCCTGACGGGCTTCGCAGGTTCGAATCCTGCCCTCTCCACCATATCTTTTATCCGGTAATTGAATATTTTGAATGAGACAGAGTGGCGAGTCTTCAGGTTAACATCTAACACTCTTAACTTGAGGAGTGCAACTTGTGTCTTGTTTTTATGGACAGAATTTAGCAGAATCTGTATAATGCTATTGTAATTATGCCCACATAGCTCAGTAGGTAGAGCACGTTCTTGGTAAGAACGGGGTCATCAGTTCGAATCTGATTGTGGGCTTTTAAAAAGAAGGGGGAATAGAATGGCAAAGAAGAAATTTGAAAGAACTAAGCCGCATCTTAACGTAGGTACTATTGGTCATGTTGCTCACGGTAAAACTACTACCACCGCTGCAATCACTCTGGTACTGTCCAAGCAGTCCAACAGCGGTGTAGAGTATACAGCGTATGATTCCATCAACGCTGCACCCGAAGAGAAGGCCAGAGGTCTTACTATTGCCATTTCTCATATTGAATACGAAACTGCCAAACGCCATTATGCCCATGTCGACTGCCCCGGCCATGCTGATTACATCAAGAACATGATCACCGGTGCCGCCCAGATGGATGGCGCTATTCTCATCGTCAGCGCTCCGGATGGCCCTATGCCTCAGACTCGTGAGCATGTTTTGCTGGCCCATCAGGTGGAAGTGCCTCATATCATCGTCGCTCTGAACAAATGCGATATGATGGAAGATGAAGAACTGCTTGAGTTGGTCGAAGTTGAAGTCAGAGACCTGCTGACCAAGAACGGTTATCCCGGCGATAAAGTTCCGGTCACCAGAATCGCTGCCCTCAAAGCTCTCGAATGCGGCTGCGGTAAAGCTGATTGCAAATGGTGCGGCCAGATTTTGAAGCTTGTTCAGACCATTGACGACTATATTCCCGATCCCGTTCGCCCGAAGGATAAACCCTTCCTGATGCCCGTGGAAGATGTATTCTCCATTAAAGGCAGAGGTACAGTCGCCACCGGTAGAGTCGAGCGCGGTATCGTTAAAGTCGGCGATGAAATCGAGATCGTCGGTCTGCATCATGAACCCAAGAAGACTGTCGTTACCGGCCTGGAAATGTTCCATAAATTACTGGATTCTTCCGAACCCGGCGATGCGGTCGGCGCTCTCTTGAGAGGCGTTGAAAGAACTGATATCGAGCGCGGTCAGGTTCTGGCTGCTCCCGGTTCTATCAAACCCGCTACTAAAGCAGAAGTTCAGATTTACGTTCTGAGCAAAGAAGAAGGCGGTCGTCATACCCCGTTCTTCACCGGCTACAAACCGCAGTTCTACATCAGGACTACCGATGTTACCGGTACCTTGAATCTGCCCCAGGGCGTGGAAATGGTTATGCCCGGCGATAATATCAAGGCCACCATCGAGCTTATCTACCCTGTGGCCCTGGAAGCCGGTCTGCGCTTCGCTATCAGAGAAGGGGGTAAGACTGTTGGCGCAGGGACTGTGACCAGCGTTCTGAACTAAAATGGCTAAAAAGGGTGAAAATCGAATAATCATTCATCTCGCCTGCACGGCTTGTCAGGAGAGGACCTATACTACCACTAAAAATAGAAAGAATGATTCCGCCAGGCTGGAGCTTAACAAATATTGCCCCACCTGCCGGAAACATACCAATCATAAAGAGACCAAGTAGTTGAGGTACGCTGGAGAGAATATCCGATGACAACAAGATCGGTAGCTAACAAACCAACTGGTAATCGCTTCACACGGTTCTTTACCGGCATCTGGGGCGAAATGAAAAAGGTAGTCTGGCTGTCTAAAAAAGAGGTCGCCTACCTTACCCTGCTGGTTCTGGTAGTTACCATTATCGTCGGTCTTATCCTTTACGGATTCGACCTGGGTTTCTCTACCATAGTAGACAAGCTTATTCTTAAATAAGGCGTTATGATGGATATGCTGCCTGGAGGAATTGATATACATTTGAAGACTGTTAGCGAGGTGTGCGGTGGAAGATAACCAGAAACGGTGGTTCGCCGTACATACTTACTCAGGCTACGAAGAAAGGGTTAAAAAAAATCTTGAACAGCGTATCAAGTTCATGGATACCCGTAGTGATATCGCCCAGGTAGTGATTCCCACTGAACAGGAAGTTGAAGTTAAAAGCGGGCAACGTCGCAATATCGTTAAGAAGATTTTGCCTGCTTATGTCCTGGTCGAAATGAATATGAACGACCAGAGTTGGGATATCGTGCGCAATACTCCCGGTGTGACCGGTTTTGTCAGCAGCGGCAATAAGCCTGTACCGCTTCAGCCTAAAGAGGTTGAGCAAATCTTGAAGCAGATGGCTGCGGAAACTCCCAAGGTTAAAGTGGGCTTCCGTAAAGGCCAGAGCGTGAGGGTCATTGATGGACCCTTTATCGACTCTGTGGGAGTAGTAGACGATATAGTGCCAGAGAAGGGCAAAGTTAAGGTTCTGCTGTCCCTGTTCGGCCGCGAAACTCCGGTTGAACTGGACTTCCTGCAGGTTGAAAAATTATAAAACAGGACTTTTAAAAATCCGGTTATTCCGGGTTTCGAATCTCCGGCTTGTCCGGTTAAGTAGGTGGTATTAAAGTGGCCAAGAAAGTAGTAACTATAATTAAATTGCAGATTCCCGCCGGGAAGGCTAATCCGGCGCCTCCGGTTGGTCCGGCGCTGGGTCAGCATGGCGTCAATATCATGGCCTTCTGCAAAGATTATAATGCCCGTACAGCCAGTCAGGCCGGCACTATTATCCCTGTGGAAATCACGGTTTATGATGACAGGTCTTTTACCTTCATCACCAAAACTCCCCCCACTTCCGACCTGATCAAGAAAGCCCTGGGCATCGAAAAAGGCGCTCAGACTACCGGCAAGCAGAAAGTCGGAGAACTGTCCAAAGCTAAACTGAGAGAAATTGCTCAGATTAAGTCCAAAGACTTGAATGTAAATTCCATTGAAGCGGCCGAGCGGCTGGTTGAAGGCGCCGCCCGCAGCATGGGGGTTGAGGTAAAATAAAATGAGTACAAATCATGGTAAAAAATACGTAGAGGCTGCCAAAGAGCTGGAAGCAGCCAAACTTTATGATCCGGCTACCGCCGTGTCCGCCGCTAAAAAGTCTTCATACGCCAAATTTGATGAAACCGTCGAACTGCATCTGCGTATGGGCGTCGATGTTCGTAATGCCAACCAGCAGGTGCGCGGTGTAGCTTTGCTGCCCCACGGTCTGGGTAAAGAGGTACGGGTCCTGGTTTTCGCTCAGGGTGAAGCTGAAAAGGCGGCCCGTCAGGCCGGCGCCGATTATGTCGGTAATGACGACCTGATCAAAAAAGTAGAAGAGGGCTGGACCGATTTTGATATCGCTATGGCCACTCCTGATATGATGGGTAAAATCGGTAAACTGGGTAAAGTGCTGGGCCGCAAGGGCCTGATGCCCAATCCTAAAGCCGGCACCGTTGTCCAGGGAACCGAACTGCCCAAGTCCATTGAAGAAGCCCGCAAAGGCCGTGTCGAATTCAAACTGGACAAGACCAATCTAATTCATGTCGTGCTGGGTAAAAAGAGCTTTGAAGACCAGAAACTGGTGGATAACCTGACCGCCGTCATAGACGCGGTTGAAAAGGCTAAACCCTCCGGCGCTAAAGGCCAGTATATCAAAGGTGCTACCATTTGCACCAGCATGGGTCATGGCATTAAGCTGGACTTGAAAGCTTTAACTCCGGCCGGTTAATCTGTTATAATAATAAACTGAAAATTGAATATAGCCCGGTTTAATCTCAACCTGTGATAGCAGGTTCCCCTCTGGAAGGGGAATAATACCAGCTGTGCCTGCCGAGGAAGAGGACTTTATCCGACTTTGTTTTATGAGTCCTTGTGCCCGGCACAAGGACTTTTTTATTGTCCCCGCACAGAAGGCCTAATCAGCGTGTTACGCCTCTCCGCGGTCGATTTTCAGGAGAGGTCTTGATCGAATATCAAAACAAAGCGATAGGAGAAATATTAATGCCTACGGAAAAAAAGAAGCAGATTATTGATAGTCTTGAGCAGACTTTCTCCAGCTGCGATTCCGGCATCATGACCGATTACCGCGGTTTAAAGACCACCGAACTGGTGGCCCTGCGCCGGAAGATCCGCGAAAGCGGTGGTGAGTTCCACATCGTTAAAAATACTTTGGCCAGGATCGCGGCCGCTAAAACCGGTAAAGACCAGATCGGCTCGATCTTTGAAGGCCCCATGGCGATAGTTTTCGCCAAAGAGGATATCGCCAAGTCCGCCAAAGCCCTCACCGAGCATCTGGCAGCGTCCAAAATCAATATGACTATCAAAGGCGGGTTCCTGGGTAATAAATTGCTGGGAACCAAAGACGTGGCTACTCTGGCTACCCTGCCCTCCAGACAGGAATTGATGGCCAAGGTTATGGGCGGCGTACAGGGACCGCTTTATGCCTTTGCGCATCATCTCAGTGCCACTACCCGCTCATTGATGATCGCCCTGCAAGAAAGAAAGAAACAATTAGAAGGAGTAAATTAAAATGTCCGAGAAAGTTGAACAGGTTTTATCTGTTATCGAAAGTTTGACCATTCTTGAAGTCGCTGAATTAGTTAAAGCTATGGAAGATAAATTCGGTATCAGCGCCGCCGCTCCCGTGGCCGTTGCTGCCGCTCCTGCTGCCGGTGCCGCTCCTGCCGCCGCTGCCGCTGAAGAGAAGACCGAATTCAATGTCATCCTCAAAGATATCGGCGCTAACAAAATCAACGTCATCAAAGCCGTCCGCGAGCTCACCAACCTCGGCCTCAAAGAGTCCAAGGAACTGGTTGAAGGCGCTCCCAAAGCGGTCAAAGAGAACGTCAACAAAGATGAAGCTGCCGCTGCCAAAGCTAAACTCGAAGCTGCCGGCGCTACCGTCGAAGTCCAGTAATATTCTGTGTTGCTGCATCAAAGGAGGCTCTAACAGAGCCTCCTTTTTAGTTTCTGTGTATTCAGCCCCAATCAGGCCTGTAAATAGCTGCAATCAAAGCTGTATAATCGTGTAACATTATAGCATGTTAGGCAA
>DAOUFH010000090.1:0-1689 GCA_034429955.1 Dehalococcoidales bacterium | reverse complement strand
TAAATCAAATCGGGGATGAAATACTCACCGGAGGCAAATCTCTTGCCCACTACTTCCATTCCAGCCCGGCTGTCTTCCAGGATTTTCATCGGGTCTTCTTGGGCGGCTATGCGGGCCTTGGTTTCTGCAATCGCCTCGTCTTCTTTCAGGTCGGCTAATAACTCTGATAATTTTGCTGCCATTTGTCGCTCCTTTTATTTGTATTAATCGTTAATCTTTATTTCACTGACGTCTTGATATTATACCAAGACCCAAAATATTTATTCTATCCTACTAAATAAGGATTTTTATTTAGCCTGCACACCGGCGGCGCTGCGGGCTTTGAAAGCCTCGATATAACGGCGGGCTCTCTTATCTTTGGCCAGCAAAAGGTCTATCGCCAGGATATTGGGTCTGACATTGGCGGCATTGACGACCGGGCAGGTAACACCGGCGGTAATCATCATGGCCAGATAGGCTACATTTATCAAATGACGGTCAGGCATACCGAAGGAGATATTGGAAGCACCCAGGGTCATGTTTACGCCGAATTTTTTCCTGACGGTGCTGATAGTCTCGAAACCGGTAACCGCTGAATTGGGGTCGGCACCGATTGCCAGGGCCAGGCAGTCAACCACGATATCGCTAGTCGGAATACCCATCTGGGCGGCTCGATTGATAATTTTTTCAGCGATGTCGACGCGGGTCTTGGAATCCTTGGGAATGCCGTTGTCATCCTGGGTCAAAGCTACTACGGCTGCGCCGTATTCTTTGATAATAGGCAGAACTCTTTCCAGTGAGCGCTCTTCACCGGAAACTGAGTTGACCAGGGCTTTACCTTTGTAGAGCTTGAGAGCGGCGTGCAAAGCGGCGGGATTGGCGCTATCCACGCAGATAGGAACATCGGTTACTTCCATGACAGCCTGAACAGCTTTAGGTAAAATAGGAGTTTCATCCAGTCCGAACACGGTAACGTTAACATCCAGGATATCGGCTCCGGCTTTAACCTGTTCGACAGCCTCTTTCTTAACGATGTCCATGTTGCCGACTTTTAAAGACTCAGCCAATTTCTTTTTACCGGCGGGGTTGATACGCTCACCAATAATTACTGTAGGACGTTCATAACTAATGATAACCTCTTTAGTCGCGCTGGTAATTTTGGTTTCCATTATTTCTCTCCTTCAGCTATTCTATTTCAAATTATCAATATTTAAAATTCAGGAAGCTCTTACATTATGTTAAAATATTCCTGAAACGTCAAAACACCCTGTTAAATCTGGAAAGCCTCTTAATTTGCTGTTAACATTGTATCATAACTCTGCGGGTACATGTCAATTATTTATACGTTTTATAAATATTTTTTAGACAGTTGAATTTAAATTTAATATGTAAAGTACTGTAAACAAGTGCTTTTTAAAAATTCTCTACGGTGCTTTATCATAAATATATAAATTAATGCTTTAAACCGGATGGAATCATATGCAGACCGTAAACTTGCCTCAATACGCCTGGTTTGACCCCAGAGACCTGGAAATTACTCTGCCTGATGAGTGGACCGTGGAGATCTGCCGCATGCAGGGCGAAAACCGCCCGGCCCTTACCGAACAAGCTATTTTGGCAGCTTTGCAAAAGCCTATCAATTCAGCACCTCTGCGAGAAATCGCCAAGACCAAAAAAGAGGCGGTCATTGTTTTCGACGACCTGACCAGG
>DAOUFH010000089.1:0-2670 GCA_034429955.1 Dehalococcoidales bacterium | reverse complement strand
AGGTATTTTGAATTTCGTATTTATTCGTTTATTGGTATTTATTGTTGGCATTGGTAGTATTGCTTACCTCACCCCGCCGGATTCTTCGCTGCGCTCCAGAATGACAAGTAGCAGTGTGGCTTGTGCTTTGTCATCCTGAGGCCTCATACGGGGTGGCCGAAGGATCCGGGGCAGTGGGGTTCATGAAAACTTATAGCTGAACGCCTGCCTCAGGCCCGTATAAAGACCGGAGTCAGGACGACAAAGGTCGCCAGATGGACCGCTATCAGCAGACCGATGCCGCACCAGATGGGTACCTGGACCCGCTTGCGGCGGCCTTTCAGCCATTTGATCAGTTCAGCCAGTCCCATACCCATGCCCAGGCAGTAAGCCCCCATGGCGGGGAAATAGTAGAAGATAAAACTGACCCGGTTGGTGATCAGGGTAAAAGGCAGCCAGAGCACAAAAGTGCCGATAAACCAGGAGACTCCGAACAGTCCGGCCTCGCTGCCCTTGAAGGCGCGATAGGTCATATAAAGCACCAGGGGAATAGTGAAGGGCCAGATCGCCAGACTGACGGCACAGGTGAAACCGCCCAGCCAGTAGGGAGTGTAAGAGCTGAACCAGAAAGCCATCGGGCGGTAGTTGAGCAGCCATTCCCAGGGCCGGGCCTCGTTGGGGTGGTCGACAGTGGTGAAAGTCAGGCTGCTGCTGAGCGTCAGCATATCCTTGATATGATTGAAGGGATTCATAAACTCCCGGTAGATGATAGAATCGAAGACCGTTACCGCCGCTACGAAGGCGACAGGCGCGATGATGATGGTCAGGACAAAGCGGCGGGAGGGTTTGGTGCGGGAAAACAGCCAGTGCACCAGCAGGCTGGGCGCGGCCAGCACGGCATACAGCTTGGTGGTGGCGGCCAGTCCGACGAAGACTCCCGAAAGAACATACCGGTGGTAGAGGTAGAGCAGCATAAAGGCCAGCATGGTGGTGACCACGAAGGCGTCCAGCATGGCTACACTGTTCATACAGAAGTTGCAGGTCTCGAAGGCCAGGAAAAAGGTGGCGAGGTTGACGGCGGTGCGCGACATGCCCAGCCGCCGGCAGATAAAGAAAAAGAGCACCAGGCTGATGGTACCGAAGAGAATCGGCGGGACGCGCCAGCCCCAGACATTATCACCCAGAACGGCTATGCCGGCCGCTATCAGGAGCTTGCTGAGCGGGGGATGTTCGGGCCGGGCATCGTTGTGCAGGGTCAGGATGTTATAGGCATCGCCGTAGTGCAAATCGCCGTGCAATTCAGGGTAGTACCCGGCGTAATAGACCTCATCCAGGATCGTATCATGGTAGACCGTGACCACACTCAGGTGCATCGCCAGCGTGCCGATGACCATCAGTGTCAGCCAGAAGTATTCCCAGGTCACTATTTTCTTTAGAACTCGCTTCATTTCCAGGTCCAGACCATACTCAGCAGATAATTCCAGATGAAAGCCACCGCGATACCGATCAGGTTGGAGACCAGGTAATACAGACCGCAGACCTCGGTGAACAGCAGGGTTATGGCCCACTGGATAAGCGCGCCGGCGGCGCAGGTCACGTTAAACTTGAGCAGCCGCTTGAAGAAAGAGCCGGCCCGCCCGCTGCGGCGGTCCTTAAAAGTAAATATATCATTTAAAGTGAAATTGGTGATAATGGAAGCCTCGATGGAAATGATATTGGAGAGGTAGTAAGGCAGTCCGCCGTACTCGGTCAGCAGCCACAGCAGCAACTGGTTGACCGCCACGCCGCTCAGGCCGACCGCCATGAACTTCAGAATGCGCATGAACTCGCCGCCGCGTAACATCAGGCTGAGCACATGCCGGAGATATTCGACCTGCTGTCCGGCCTTCATTTTGCTGCGTCCGGAGGAACGGTCCTCGAAGATGAAGGGCACCTCCACCACGTTATGGAAATCGCCCATCACCAGCATCTCCAGCAGAATCTTGAAGCCGACGGGCTTCAGTTGGGCCTGGCCCAAAGAGTCGCGCCGGAACATATAAAAGCCCGACATGGGGTCGTGCACCTTGCGGATGGAGGGCAGAAAGACATGGGCGATCAGAGAAGCGCCTTTGGAGATGATGCGGCGCAGCAGCCCCCAGTTGGGCACTCCGCCGCCCGGGATATAGCGGCTGCCGACGGCCATATCCGCGCCGTTTTCGATGGCCTTGACCAGGTCGGCCGTCACCTCCGGAGGGTGCTGCAGATCGGCATCCATGACGCCGATGATCTCGCCCCGGGCCTGTTTGAGCCCGTACAGCACCGCGGTAGCCAGACCGCGTTCGTTGGTACGCACCAGCGTTCTGACCGGGTATTTGGCGGCCAGCGCCTCGGCCGCGGCCGCCGTGCCGTCCCGGCTGTTGTCGTCGACGATGAGGATTTCGAACTGATGTCCCTGCAGAGCGCGGCTGAGCCGTTCGATGAGGGGAGTGATGTTGTCTTTCTCGTTATAAGTAGGAATGACAATCGAGATCAGTTTTTCATTCATCACGCAGGAACTCCTGAAGGTCGCAATCAGACTCCGGAATTATTATAAGTATTCTAGCACAGTGAGGCTGACCATTAACAGTATAAGTATAACTTCAGACCGGGTATTCGCCTTAAAAGCCGCTGATAGCTATAACGACAGACTGCGCCAAATGTTAGCATCCGGCG
>DAOUFH010000088.1:0-4270 GCA_034429955.1 Dehalococcoidales bacterium | reverse complement strand
CTCGATCGGCAGACTGACTTCGATAGTAGTACCCCGTCCGGGTATCGAAGATATATCCAGACTGCCGCCTATGGATAAAGCTCTCTCCCTCATTCCGCGTATTCCGCTGGAGGAGGTCGAAACACTGTTGATATTGAAACCTTTACCCTCGTCTTCAATATAGATTTGCAGTACGTTGCCGTTGACCCTGATCTGAATGAACGCTTCGCTTACCCCCGCATAGCGGGTGATATTGGTCAGGGACTCCTGGATGATGCGGTAGGCTATCAGTCTGACCTTGGGCGGTAACTGTAGTTCGCCGGGCGGGGGATCGAAATTGATTTGAATTCCGGTGCGTTTGGAAAACTCGGCGATATACCAGACCAGCGTGCCTATCAGTCCGATGTTATCCAGCATGCTGGGATGCAGATTGGTGGAAAGCGCCCTGATTTGTCCCATCACTTCCTTGACGACCTGCTGGGCTTCCTCGAGCTGGCTTATCGCGATGGTTTTACCCTGGGCCACCGTTCTCTTGATATTGGTCAGCAGCAGGTTGAGCACGGTCAGGGACTGTCCGGTCTCGTCATGCAGCTCCCGCGAGATAATCTGGCGGTCCTCCTCCAGGGCTTCCATCGTGCGTTTGGAAAGCGTCCTCAGTTCCTCAGCGATGCGCTGTTTCTCATTGATTTCAATCTCCAGCTGGCTGTTGCTGTGCATCAATTGGGCGGTCCTCTGGCTGACCAGGTCTTCCAGGTGCTTGCGGTATTCAGTCAGCTCTCTTTCTATCTGCTCCCTTTCCTGCTTTTCTTTGACCAGGGTGGCATTGATCTGGGCGAGTTGGGCTGCTCTCAGTTCCAGGTTGGCTTCGCTCTTTTTTAAATTGCGGAACAACAGGCTGTAAGGCTGGGTCAGTCCGGTCTGGATGATGGCTTTATAGAGCATATAAAAAGCTATCACGATGAAACAATGTCCCAGCAGGTTGGCGAATCCGTAGACATTGACATATTGAGTGAAGCTGATCTCGGCCGCGATGCTGACAAGCATGGTGCCCATCAGATAGGAATAGACTGTCCGGTCGAATTCCTTTCTTTTACGGTAAAGGGCGATGGCGGCGATCAAGAACAGGCCTGCGATGACGTATTCGCTGATGATTTTAAAGGCGGTCAGTCCGGTAGTTTCAGTGAAACAAGCGGGAAAGATCCTCCAGTAAAAGATTGAAAGCACTATCAGTGCGGTTACCGTAATGAAAAAAGCGAAAGTCAGACGTTCTTTGATCGGAGGTTTGATGAAAACGAAAGCTATCAGAAATATCAGACCGGTTAAATAGCGAGAGGCTATCCAGAGCTGGGTGGGCAGATTGGTCGGCTCATCCCAGATGATAACTCCCATGCCCTTGTAGGTGAGCATGTGCAGAACATGCAGCAGGCTGATGAAGATAAAGCCGATGCCGATGAACAGCAAATAGGAGTTATCGGCGTAGCGCCGCACATTCCAGGCGATGAAAAAGGTGCCCGTAGTTATGACGATTACAAAGGTTTCTACCAGGGAATGAAATATCAGATAGCTATGCAGGCTGAGCAGGCTGATAAGTACCAGGACGACCAGCACTATCAGCCATTCCCAGGTCGCCATCCACAGGGAGCCCTTTTTATTTGTCCGGGCGGGAATGTTCATATTGCTGCCCACCAACCTGCTGTTTTTATAATTCGGCCCGGCCTTGAGCAGATTTTAGTTTAGCTTTACCAGCCGGTACTCTTTGGCCCCTTTCCTCAGTACGAAGGCTTGTCCTTCGATGGTATCCTCGATTCTTACCTGGAGTTTAACATCCTGCACCCTGCGATTATTCAGGTAGAGGCCTCCGCCCTGGATCAGCCGCCGGGCCTCCCCTTTGGACTGGATCAGACCGCTGGCGACGACGATATCCGCGATATTGGACCCCTCGCCGCTCAGGCTGTCTCTGGCAACCACCGCGGAGGGCACTTCGGCGAAGACATCCAGTAAATCACTCAGACTGAGGCCGCCGATTTCTCCTCCGAAGAGAATTTTAGAGGCCTGTTCGGCCTTGTTGAGGGCCTCTTCTCCGTGCACCAGCCGGGTAACCTCCCGGGCCAGTTTACGCTGGGCTTCACGTTTTTCCGGACTGGCGGATAGTGAGGCCTCCAATTCCCCGATTTCCTTTTCCGAGAGCAGGGTGAAGTATTTCAGATAGTTGATGACCTCTTTGTCTTCGGAGTTCATCCAGAATTGATAAAAGCGGTAGGGCGATGTCCGGTCGGCATCCAGCCAGACGGCGCCGCTTTCAGTCTTGCCGAATTTGCTTCCGCTGGAGGTCGTCAGCAACGGGAAGACCAGCGCATGGGCTTTAGCGCCGTGGATCTTCCTGATCAGGTCCGTTCCGGCGGTGATGTTGCCCCACTGGTCGCTGCCGCCCATCTGCAGAGTGCAATGATATTTTTCGTAAAGCTTTAAGAAGTCATAGGACTGCAACAGCAGATAGCTGAATTCGGTATAAGAGATGCCGTCGCCTTCCAGACGTCTCTTGACGGTCTCTTTGGCTATCATGGTATTGACTGAGAAATGCTTGCCGACATCGCGCAGAAAGTCGGTCAGGCTGACGGTGGTCAGCCAGTCGGCGTTGTTTACCAGGATGGCCGGGTTGGTCGGCGAGCTGAAGTCCAGAAAGCGGCTGAGCTGGGCCTTGATGCCTTCCAGGTTGTGGTTGACGTCTGCTTTGGAGAGCATCTTGCGTTCCAGGGTCTTGCCGCTGGGGTCGCCGATGAGTCCGGTACCGCCTCCGGCCACAGCTATGGGTGTATGTCCGAAACGTTGCAGGCGCACCAGCCCCATGATGGTCAGCAAATTACCGGCGTGCAGGCTGGCAGCCGAGGGGTCGAACCCGATATAACCGGTGATCTGCTCCTTCTCAAAAGCTTCCCGCAGTCCCTCGGTCGCATCATAGACCAGACCCCGCCATTTAAACTCGTCGAATACATTCATTGGGCTTTCCTTTTCATAAATACAGGACTTTTGTCAATTTAATCTAACACCTGCTTGATTGGGTGTCAATTTCAATAGGCCTGCTATTGCGCTCAGGAGGGAGTTTGCGGTTGTCTGAAAGAGGCCGTGTCGACGGTTTACGTCGAATTTGCTTAACAATCTCTGGCGGAGCGTCCCTTTGTGAATATTCCGTGATACTACCGCCGGTTTTGTGAGCGATTTGTGATGACGACCGTGCTATAATCGGTGTTTAAATTGGGGTTATCAGGGTCTGATTACAGGTACTAAAACTTAAGTACCATAGAGGCCGGGAAGTAACCCTTACTTTAGGCCCGAATGGCCGGCCGGACAGCTATAAAAAGCAGGTTGTCCGAGACTCTGATCGCTTTATCATAGCGTGACTAATGGAGGATACCCTTATACTTACCATAAGTTTTATAATTCAGTTTTGCGGCCTGCTGAATCAAGTCGGCACCGGCAGACCTGTATTTGATTCTCGTTAAGGGGGCCATATGAAATACCCTATCATCAAATCCGAACAGGACCGCAACTGGCTCAGATACTGCGGTTTTCTGGACCTTTCCATCGACCAGTTTATTTCCATTCAGGAGTCACTCTTAAAGCAGCAGCTTGAAAGAGTGTCCGGCTCTCCCCTCGGCCGAAAAATCCTGGGTAAAAATATACCCCGCACGGCTAAAGAGTTTCGCCGTACTATTCCGCTCACCCGTTATGCAGACTATCTGCCAGAACTGGCTGAGCGTGATGACCAGGCGCTTTCCGTCAAACCGGCGGTCTGGGCGCATACTTCAGGCGGAGGTGCTTTCCTGCGCCGGGTGCCCTATACCCCGGAAGGTTATCAGAAACAGCTGGACCATCTGATGGCCGCCTTTGTGCTGGCCTGTTCCAAAGGCCGTGGACACAGCAGTGTGGCTGAAGGCGACCGGGTACTTTTTAATGTAGCTCCCAAACCTTATTTGTCCGGCATACTGGCTACCGGCGCCTCCGAAACCTTCAATATGCGTCCCATTTTGCCGCCGGATACGCATGACAGTCTGGAATTTAAAGATAAAATGAAGCAGGGCTTCGAGAGTTCGTTGCGCTCGGGGATGGATATTCTGGTGGCTATGACCAGCGTGCTGGTCAAGACCGGCTATGAGTTCGACCAGCGTACCAGTCACGGCGGTATGGCTTCTCATCTTAAAAATCCGGCCGAGTTATTGAGGGTCGGCGGGGCTTATTTGCGCAGCAAACTGGAAAAACGGCCCGTACTGCCCAGGGATATCTGGCCGCTCAA
>DAOUFH010000087.1:0-5833 GCA_034429955.1 Dehalococcoidales bacterium | reverse complement strand
TCTTTTAACTGAACCAGACATCAAAATTGACGCCCAGTTTTACCAGGTCTTCCCGGATAATGGTTAACATTTTTTGTAAACCGAGCTGGCCCAGCTCTTTCAAGCCCTGGTCTTCCGGTAGTTTCAAAAAGCGGTCGCCCTGCTCGGCGATTATTTCTCGGGCTAAATCTATCATATAGGCGCCCTGATATCCGTCCGAAGGCATCTCGGCACTGATATTCAGGCCCTGCTGGTATCTGGCCCACAGGCTTCTGAAAAAAGTCTGCACCTGGGTGCCGGCATCATTCACATAGTATTCCTGTTCAACACGGTAGCCGGCAGCCTGGAAAACGCTGGCCAGCGCACTACCCAGTATAGCGCCGCGTCCGTTGCCGACATGCAAAGGGCCGGTCGGATTAGCGCTGACAAATTCCAGTTGAATGCTCTTGCCCGCGCCTGTTTGGGAATTGCCGACCTTATCGCTTTGGGTTAAAATATTGTTAACCTGCCCGGCCAGCCACTCCGGTTTAAAGGTGAAGTTGATGAAGCCGGGAGGAGCGGCAGCGATATCGGCTATGTCACATTCCGCTGACATCAGGTTTACCAGGTCTTTGGCGATTGCCATCGGATTCACACGGGCGGCTTTAGCCAGCTTCAACGGAAAACTGGAGGCATAATCTCCATGTTCCGCGTTTTGCGGACGCTCCAGGGCTATCTCCGGCAAAGTCTCTATCGGTATTTTGCCGCTTTTCTGCGCCGAGCCGGCAGCGTCCGCCAGTATTGCGCTCAGCTTCTGCCTGGCCTGTATAATATCCATAATCTGATTAGAATTCTGCAAACCTGCCAAACCTCATATTTATTTTGTCTTGCGGGACTGCTGCCCATTTTGAAAAACAAATATCAACACTTCTTTCCGCCTGGAAAGAAGTGTTATAAAGAATTATAACACAGATTCAGTTCTGTTTTTAATAAGCTATCAGTTATCAGCAGTCAGCAGTCAGTTTTTGGAGTAGGTAAAGCCTCTCCCTTTAGAAAAAAGAGAGTTAGATGGACTTTGATAAGCGTCGAGTGTCTGAAATTCGTCGGTTATGGAGAGATGGCCAAATCCCTTCTGTATCTTCCCCCTGGCTAAAGGGCAAGGCGGGAGAGGGAGTAATAGGTAGTTATAAGTGCTAAGTTACAGGTTTTAAGTCTACCCATCAGCCGGGGTGGGGATGCACGAATCACGAACAACGAAAGACGAACGACGAATACTCGTCAGCCGACGCAGGCTCCGGGATGTGTGTGGCCTTAACTCATTAATTAAAAAATCAGGAGAGCCAGAAGCTCTCCTGATTTTGCTTAACCCTTAACCCTTATTGTCGGGACTACTGAATGGCGTAAGCTACTTGAATATTCAGAGTGATATCCGTCTCACCGGCGGATATAGCAGTCTTGACACTTTCAGCACCGGCAGCAGCATCCAGTCTGTAATAAGTCGGGACAACTGTGCTATAGTTGCTGTTCTCGACTACATAGGTCGGTTTACCCAGGGTTACACCGGTTTCATTGGCAATTTGTTCGGCTTTGGCTTTGGCATCCTGTAAAGCCAGTTCGCGGACTTCCTCGTAATAGGTCTCGGGATTTTCAACCGAGAAATTGATTCCATTGATGCGGACCAGATCGCCACCGGCGGCAGCGACGGCATCAATTACCGTGCCGACATTGTCTATATCTCTCATTTTTGCGGTTATCATATTGGAAACCTTATATCCGACCACGATTTCTTCATTGGTATCATCGTTCCATCTGGTTACCTGGTCGATGCTGAAATAGCTGGTTTGAATATCTTTGGCCGCTACTCCGTTATCTTTCAAGGCATTCATCAGGTTATCCATGGCTGCCGCGGCTTCCGCCTGAGCTTCCGCTACAGACTCTTTCTGAGATGAGACACCCAGTGTCATAGTTGCCAGATCAGGAGTTACCGTCTTAGAGCCTTGACCGTTTACCCAGATTCCGGTCTGCTGATCGCTTACATTGACAGTTACCGGCTGATCATTGGCCGCAGCTCCGGTCGCACTGCATCCGGCCACTACCAGCATACACACCATTACTACCGCCCCAACTGCTACCAAAATTTTAGATTTCATTGTAAACCTCCTCACTATTATGTTGGCTTTTTACTTTTTATTACTTTGTTTTCGAACGTTCTATTATTATTAACGCCGGATAACTTAAAAGGTTAGGCTGCTATTATTATAATTTGTTATACAACCCGGCAGCCGGAGTATCCACCCTTCTACATTATTAAATAAAAAAGCTCCCCCGGCGTAAATGCGGGAAAGCTTTGACTTGAACTTTATCTATACTATTAACGACCCAGGTTACCGGACTGGTTGATTTCCGCCTGTTCGCTCTCAGCCAGCGACCTGATGGCGGTCAGATACTGTTGTTCCGAATCATTCATGGCATCAATCAGTACCTGTCTGACGGAGGGAGTAACCGTTTGTTCCAGGGCAGCCTCCAGCCGCGCCTGTCTATCCCGGTAGTTCTCCTCAATGATGATTCTGAGTTTTTCATATTTGGTCAGTTCATAATCGCCTCTGGAACCTTCCGCCATTATTTGTATATCGGGTGTATTCGGAGCCTGAGCTGAGTCGAGTCTTAAGGACCTGTCATTTCCGCTCATCGGATTAGCCGACGGTGTCACCGTTGCCGTAACCTGAGGGGCCATTGTATTCGGGGTAGATTCAGGAGTTTGGGAGGCCTCACCCATCGTAACGCTGTAGTCCGGAGTAGTCGCCGCAGGAGCTTGAACACCCCCGGCGGCACTCTTGTCAGTTGCAGTGTTAAAGGAACTGAAGGACTCCTGACCATCGTTACCATAAACCATTGCATCATGGTTCTCAGTATATCCGGCCAGAGTGTTCAGGTTTGAAAGATTATTATTTAAATTGGAGACGGCCAGGACCACATTTTTGGCGTCATTCTGCTCAGCCAGCGTTATTATCTCATCAGTCCTGCGGTCGGCAAACCTGGCATTCAATTCGGCTTTGGTTATATCCGAAGTGCTTAAGGCCAGCTGCACATTTTCCGAGACAATCTTAACTGAATATAAAGTATCGCCCGGCAGACTGGAGTTAGAAGCCAGTACGGTACCTCCACCTCCCAGGACTATGACCGCCAGGGCAGCCAGGCTGATCGACCAGGCCGGCTGCCATTTGAACCAGGAACGCCGGGCAGGTTTGGACTCCAGTTCACGCGCAGCGGCCATAAATGCGTAGTGCGAGCGGGCTTTAAAATCGGCTCTCGGCTGAATATCGCTTACCTTCCTGGCAGCAGTTATGGTGCGCAGTAAAGGTTCCAGTTCAGCGGCTTCAGCCGGATAATCGCCCAGCACCTGCTCCAGGCTCTCACCCTTGAGCAGCCTTTCCAGGCATTCATTTAATAGATTTTCAAAATTCTTGTTACGGTTCATTTGTTCTTCCCCACCAGAGTTTTACGGAGAGCCTGCACCGCACTATGCTGCAGTGCTTTGATCGCTCCCTCACTCTTCCCCATGATTTCCGCACACTGTGCAATCGGCATATCGGAGGTAAAACGCAAAGTCAGGACTTCCTGTTGAGCAACAGTTAACTGTTGCATCGCTGCTTTAAGTTCTTCGATATCAAACTGCTGTTCCAATTGCTTCTGCGGGTCGTCCTCCGCCTCCAACCACGGCATCCCATCAATGTCGACCGTAGATTTCTTGTTTTGGTGCCGGTGAAAATCCACAACCTGGTTATGGGCTATCCTGTAAACCCAGGAAGAAAACGGTACACCCTGGCTTTTATAGGCTGTAATCGACTGCAGCATTTTCATAAATACCTGCTGCGTCAGATCCTCAGCCTCCATTTCGTTGCGAACACGCATGGCGATATAGCGGTAGATCTTATCGAAATACGCTTCATAAAGCTCGGCGAAAGCCTGTGAATCTCGTTGTTGCGCTCGCTGGACGAGGCTTATCTCATCCTGCAATGGCGTGCTCCTTTATTGATTTACCTCGTCCAATAGGTATAACGCAGAAAAAACAGAAAGGATAGCCAGATAGTTAATAATTATTTGGTTAATGATTTTTAGTATCTTTTCCCACTTTGTCATGCTGCGGCCTCCTCGTATGGTAGCCGATGTTCACAATCCTCCAAACGAATCGGGAAACATCTGGCAGGATGAGGACTCCTCAATACAGTGTTCCATTTCTCTCAAACCTATTACTTATAACTGATAGCTGTCGTCTGATAGCCGAAAGCTATCTAATAATCTCTCTCTCTAAAATAATCGCTCCGGTGTAGCTCTCAGTACCGATCCTGACAATGTATTCACCTGTCTCAGGGGCCGGGCCTGTGATAAATTCGTCATATTCACCAATCGGAAATTCATGCAGCAATTCTTTTTGGGGTGAAATCAAAATTACTGCCAGATTACCAACTTCAACCTGACTTTCACAAGCTATCATCAAAGATTCCCCGGCTTTTAATTCCGTCGCCATGATGTTCTTAACCCCCGATGTTTTTCCTCCATACATTTCCAGGTAATCATAATCAATGGTCTGATGTATTGTATTGATGGTTATGGTTCTTCTTTCTGAATAAATGTTGGTACCTGCACCTCGAGCAGATACTGATACAGCAGTCAAGTCTTCCATAGTTAAAGTTGCCAGCGAAGTATCATCCCCATTGGTGTCTTCAATATGAGCCGCACAGCCCGATAGGGCAAGTATGGATACTAATGAAATAACCGCCAAGAATAATTTTTTCATAGTATTCACCATTCTAATTGAATCCATCGATTATTCAACTCTGTTTGGGCCTGTATTTATCTTATTATTGTTGAATTAATCTGAGTTTAGTCATAGCAAACCATGATTGTCAACGTTTCAACCCGATATTGTAAAGCTGCCTAATAAATTAAATAAATAAACCGATGTGAATGTAATTATGACACGTACTACATAGTTTTCGGGCACATCAAGCGATACATCAAAACAATCCGCATACTTCAGTGGCACAAGGTGGTGTGTTTCCACATCTGGAAGGGCAGCGATCATCCTCGGAAAAGTATCGTGCGAAGCCATAAATTCAAATTTTTCGGCTGATTGCTGGAGGACGAAGAAAACGAAAGTTTCTCACAGTGGTCGGGGTGAGAGGATTTGAACCTCCGACCTCAGCGTCCCAAACGCTGCGCGCTAGCCAGCTGCGCTACACCCCGTCGTCAATGAATTTTAACAAAGCCTGTACTTAAGGTCAATCTATTGTCAATAGTCAAGACCGCAAGGCTTTTTAGTTGTATGATTACCTGGGTTTTAGGTAGCCAGGATTCTTTGAGTCGCTGAAAGTTGGCTTTGACGTCCTCTAAAATTGAGTTCCTGCACCCATGACAACCCCTTTTTCATCTTATAGGATAATCAGATGTCGCATAATATGTAAAGTGAGGATATATTATGGATAATGATGAGGGGGCCTGTCAGTTTAAAAACCTTTGCGAAAGGCTGGGGACCTGTATTGAGTCCTGTTCCACTGCAGCAGTATCCAAATACAAAGTACTGGAACAGATGCGGCACACCTATAACGGAGATGTTCAATTGGCCAGGATAGCCCTTATCGAACAGGATATCGATCGTGTGAGGGCCTGTCTGACTACAGTGATAAAGTTGCTGTCATAAACAGCTTAACAGTAGAACCTGATCGACCGATTGATCATTTCAAAACCACAGGATCAGTCTCAAGCTGTACTGTGATCTTCAGCGGTTCTACTGCAACCTCTCCCATCCAGATCAGGCCGTCACCCCTATCTCTATCAGCTTTCTCTATATTATTCTCTCCGCCGAAAATCAAGC
>DAOUFH010000086.1:0-7659 GCA_034429955.1 Dehalococcoidales bacterium | reverse complement strand
ACTAATTCTTTAGTATATTTTTCTTTCAGTTGTGACATTATTCAACCACCTCACCGCAAGCGCGGCAGACTCTAGCTTTGCGACCATCCTGCAATACCTTGTAGCCGATTCTGGCCGGTTTATTGCATTTTGAACAGACCAGCATGACATCGGTCACAGATATAGTGGCCTCACGTTCGATGATACCGGCTTGCTTGACCTGAGGTTTGGCCTTGGCATGCTTCTTGACCATATTCACGCCTTCGACCAAAACGGTATTTTTCTCGGGAAACGCAAAGCGCACTTTGCCTTTTTTGCCCTTATTCTTTCCGGCAATCACCAGTACCGTATCGTCTTTCTTAATCTTCATCTTTTCCGTGTTCAGTCTTTAACCGTTATATCAATCCCGGTTATCAACCACTCCTTTTCCCTTTATAATACCTCAGGCGCCAGTGAGATAATCTTGGTGAAATTCTTATCTCTTAGTTCGCGGGCAACCGGTCCGAAGATACGGGTGCCTTTGGGATTGCTGCTGTCCGCCAGAATAACGGCGGCATTTTCATCAAAGCGGATATAAGAACCATCCGGCCTTAAATAAGGTTTAGCGCAGCGTACAACCACCGCTTTTACCACATCGCCTTTTTTGACCATGCCGTTCGGAATGGCCTTTTTAACGGCGCAAACAATGATATCACCCACCGCGGCGTATTTGCGATTGGTTCCACCCAGGACAGTCATACACATCAATGAGCGGGCGCCGGTATTGTCTCCAACCTTAAGTCTGGTATATTGTTGAATCATTTCAAACCTTCCCTAAATTAATCTCAGGCTACTTCAGCAGGCTTGATATCTACCACTTCGCCCTTGTTTATGACTTCAGCCACCCGCCATCTCTTGTCCCGAGATATCGGCCGTGTTTCCACGATTTTGACTGTGTCTCCGACCTTGCACATTTTATTTTCATCATGAACCTTATATTTGACGGACCTGATGATGTTCTTGTGATATAAAGGGTGCTCCTCAGAGACCTGAACTTCTACCACAACCGTCTTCGCTAATTTATCGCTTATTACGCGACCTGTTCTCTCTTTATGTTTTCCCGCCATTTATCCGTTTCTCCTGATATTAGCCCGGCTTTATTCCGCACTAAGCTTCTACTGGGCCGCTATCTGCTTTTCGCGAATTATAGTCTCCAGCCTGGCAATTTCTTTTCTCACTCTAGGCACTTCACGATGATTCACCAATTGTCGGGTCGATAAACGAAAGCGCAAATTAAACAATTCCTGATGGGCATCGTTCAGCCGCTTGGTCAGTTCCTCAACATTCAGTGATCTCATTTCTTCAATTTTCACAGTAACTAACTCCTCAGGGTTCTAGGCTGCAGCTGCAGCATCAGCCGCAGTGCCACTGTCTTTGGTAACAAATTTGGTGCTGATGGGCAACTTGGCGGCAGCCAGCCTCATGGCTTCCTTGGCGACCGCTTCATCCACACCGGCCATCTCGAACATAATCCGGCCGGGCTTCACCACTGCTACCCAGTGGTCGGGAGCACCTTTACCGGAACCCATACGGGTTTCCGCCGGTTTCTTGGTGATTGACTTGTCCGGGAAGATACGTATCCAGACATTTCCACCGCGGCGAATGTGACGCGTAATGGCGCGGCGGGCGGCTTCAATCTGCCGGTCGGTAATATGTGAACTTTCCATAGCCTGCAATCCATAGGCCCCGAAGACCACGGTATTGCCGGATTGGGCTTTACCCTTCAATGTACCTTTTTGCTGTTTGCGAAATTTAACTCGCTT
Organism: Dehalococcoidales bacterium; assembly: GCA_034429955.1. GTDB lineage: Bacteria > Chloroflexota > Dehalococcoidia > Dehalococcoidales > UBA3254 > DATIKD01. The sequence goes on along the minus strand of DAOUFH010000086.1, from coordinate 5,878 downwards.
TGGTTGAAGCATCGTTGACCTCCGATTCTACAGGAGCAGGCGCAGCCGGTGTTGCATTTTCGGCTGTAGCCTGAACAGCGGGGGCAGCTTCTGCAGCGCCTTCTTCCTTGGCCTCAGGCAAAATATCGCCTTTATAAATCCATACTTTAATTCCCAGTCTGCCCATAGTGGTGTGGGCTTCACTAAAGCCGTAGTCGATATCCGCCCTGATAGTGTGGAGGGGCACTCTACCCTGGTGCATCAATTGACGTCTGGCTATTTCGGCTCCGGCCAGTCTGCCGGAACATAAAATTCTGATACCCTTGGCGCCGGCCTGCATGGTACGGAACATCGATTGTTTCATGGCGCGGCGATAGGCGATACGTCTTTCCAGCTGTTCGGCGATCGAGCGGGACACCAGATAGGCGTCCAGTTCAGGCTGCCGGATCTCCTGGATGTTGAGACGGACCTTTTTACCGATTAATTTCTCTAAATACTGCCTCATTTCATCCACCCGCTGACCTCCGCGTCCGATGACGATGCCCGGACGGGCGGTGTGAATGGTCACTGCCACTTCATTGGCCTGGCGGTCCACTTCCACCTTGGCAATGGCAGCTTCAGCATATTTACTCATGACGGCGTTCCGCAGTTTTAAATCTTCCTGCAGATGCTGGGTAAACGAACGGTCTGAGTACCATTTACCCTGCCAGTCTCTTATGATTCCCAATCTAAATCCCATTGGATGAACTTTGCGGCCCAAATTTACCCCTCCTACTCTGAAACCACCACTGTAATGTGGCTGGAACGCTTTAGAATCTGATTCGCGCGACCGCGAGCTCTGGGTCTGAATCTCTTCAGTGTTCTGGCTTCATCAGCTGTGATTTTCACAATTTTTAAATCTGTCGGAGTCAATTGAAAATTATTCTCCGCATTGGCGGCTGCTGATTTGATAGTTTTTGCAACGATAAGGGCATTGGGCGTCGGCGCAAAGCGCAGTATCTTTAAAGCCTCATCGACTTTCTTGCCTCTGACCATATCCACCAGCAAACGCATTTTCCTCGGCGATACACCGGTATCTCTGGATATTGCTATAACTTCCATTTTTAGCCTTACCTAATCTTTACTTAAGCCTTACTACTTGGCCGGAGCGGCAGCTTTTTCAGCCTTGGTGCCGTGTCCTCTGAAGGTACGGGTGGCAGCAAACTCACCCAGTCGGTGTCCGACCATGTTTTCAGTTATCAATACCGGCACATGCTTTCTGCCGTCATGCACACCGATGGTCAGTCCGACCATTTCAGGCATAACAGTCGAATATCTGGCCCAGGTCTTGATAACGGTCTTCTGTCCTGAGCGCCCTACAGCCTCGACTTTTTTCATTAGTTTAGGGTTTACTGCTGGTCCCTTTTTAATTGACCTGGACATTATTATTTCTCCCTGCGTCTTACAATCAATTTATCTGAAGACTTCTTCTTTCTCGTTTTGTACCCCAGAGTGGGTTTACCCCAGGGTGTTTTCGGTCCGGCCATGCCGATAGGACATCTTCCGGAACCGCCGCCATGAGGATGGTCCCTGGGTGTCAGGGCGGTGCCTCTGGACTTGGGTCTCCAACCCATCAATCTGCGACGTCCGGCTTTGCCGAGGCTGATATTGGAATGCTCGATATTGCCCAGCTGACCGATGGTGGCGGAACACTCCACGCTGATTCTTCTCAATTCACTGGATGGCAGGCGGATTAAAGCATAATCGCCTTCCTTAACCATCAGACGGGCTACTCCACCCGCGCTTCTGACCAGCTGACCACCTTTGCCTTTTTGCATTTCGATATTATGGATGGCCGTGCCGCTGGGGATATTCTTCATGGGCATATGATTACCCGGTCTGACTTCGGCATCTTCACCGGATTTAACCGTATCACCCACTTTCAAGTCCTGGGGAGCCAGGATATAGCGCTTGTCGCCATTGGCATAATAAATCAGGGCGATGCGGGCGGTACGATTGGGGTCATATTCAATCGCAGTTACCCTTCCGGACACTCCCACATTATCCCGTTTAAAATCTATTTTTCTGATTAATTGCTTCACGCCGCCGCCGTGCCGTCTGATAGTAATAACACCGCGGTTATTGCGGCCGGCACTGGCTTTGCGGACTGTTACCAGAGACTTTTCAGGTTCGGTCTTGGTGATCTCGTCAAATGTATAGCCGCTCTGATTCCTTCTGCCCGGTGAAGTCGGCTTAAATTTTATTAATGCCATTAGACTGCTCCTTATTTACTAGACACCCTCGAAGATTTGAATCTTGTCGCCGGGTTTCAGGGTCACCACCGCTTTCTTCCAGGAATTGGCGGCCACCATCTTGCGGCCGACCCGCTTCTCCGGGCCCCTGACTGTCATAATATTCACTGCGGTTACTGTAACTTTAAAAGCTTTCTCAACCGCCTGCTTCACTTCAACCTTGTTAGCGCCCTTAGCGATTTCAAAACCATATTTGTTATTGGCTTGCTGGAGAGTGCTCTTTTCAGTCACCAACGGGCGTCTTAATACTTCAAATAGCTGCACTGCTGTCCTCCTGAGTTGCTCCCTCGCCCCAGATTGACTCAGCTTTATGTACGGCATCCTCGGTCATCACTAAGGCATTATGGGATAATAGGTCTACCACATTCAATATATTGGCCGGTAAAGTCTTCACTCCGGGAATATTGCGGGCGGACTTGACAACATTGACTTCCGGCGCCGCAGTTACGATCAAGGCACTGGAATCCAGCTTCAAAGCATCCAGGACTTTGATCATATCTTTAGTTTTGGGAGCTTCGAATGAGAATCCTTCCAGGACTTTAAGGCTGCCCTCACTGGCCTTGGAGGATAACAGACAGCGCAGTGCCAGCTGGCGGGCCTTTTTGGGCATTTGCTTGGTGTAATCCCTGGGATGAGGTCCGAAGGCCACACCGCCGCCTCTCCGGATAGGAGACCTTTTGTCACCCACTCTGGCTTCACCGGTATGCTTCTGGGCATACATTTTCTTGCCGCTGCCGGCCACTTCACCGCGGCCCTTGGTATCATGCGTGCCCTGACGTGCGCCGGCTCTCTGTTTTACCAGAGCCTGATGCACCACGGCATCGTTCATAGGTACCGCGAATACCCTGTCGCTGATATCGATATTTTTTACTACTTCTCCGCCGATATTATAAACTGGGACTTGCACTTTTTAGCTCCCTCTGTTTGTTTTTCTGATTATAACCAGGCTATTGGTTGCTCCGGGGACCGCGCCTTCAATCAGTAGAAGGTTCTTATCATTGTCCGCTTTATAAACAGCCAGGTTGCTGACTGTGACTCTTTCATCACCCATATGTCCGCTCATTCTGACATTCTTTAAAACGCGGCCTGGGGTAGTTGTGGAACCGATAGAGCCTGGTGCTCTCTGACGGTCGGACTGACCGTGAGTTTTAGGACCGCCTCTGAAATGATGGCGCTTCACCACACCGGCATACCCCTTACCTTTGGAAATACCGATGACATCCACTTTATCTCCAGCCTGGAACTGGCTGATATCAATCAAGTCGCCGCATTTCACATCTTCGGCATTGTCCAGTCTGAACTCGCGCAGATATTTGAACTGTCCGTATTCTTTGACATGGCCCTTTTCCGCCGCCGTCAACTTTTTGGCGGTACCGAAACCTAACTGAGCTGCATTATATCCATCGGCCTCCCGGGATTTGATCTGCACCACCTTGCAGGGGCCGGCTTCAATCGCTGTGACAGCCTTGCAGACACCGGCCTCGGTAAATACCTGTGTCATGCCCAACTTTTTTCCAATTATTCCATTAATACCAGGCATCTTATCCTTCCATCTTTTAGAATCTAGCATAGTTTTCAGTCTATTACTGCCGTAACAGCCGGAACTAACTACTAAAAACTAAAAACTACTTAGATTTTGATATCTACTTCAACCCCGGAGGGCAGATTAAGTTTGGTTAAAGCATCGATAGTTTTCGATGAAGTTTCTACGATGTCTATCAGTCTCTTGTGTGTGCGCACTTCAAATTGCTCTTGCGAATCTTTATCAATGAAGGTAGAGCGCAAGATGCTGAATTTTTCGATACGCGTCGGCAGAGGCACCGGACCGGACACCACTGCTCCGCTGCGTTCAATGGCTTCCACAATCTGAGCGGCAGACTGATCGACTATTTTGTGATCATAACCTTTTAAGCGAATACGAATTTTTTGTTTAGGCATTTCCTTTACCTTTACTCACAATTTCCTCGGCTAAATCATGCGGTACTTCCTGGTAGTTGTTGAATTCCAGTGAATAGTTGGCGCGGCCCTGGGTCAGCGAACGGATAATGGTGGAATAACCAAAGGTCTGGGCCAGAGGCACAAACGAATGGATGGTACACATACCGCTGCGAGTATCGATGTTTTCGATATGGCCTCTTCTGGAGTTCAGATCACCTATCAAGTCGCCCATGAATTGCTCAGGAGCAATGATTTCCATTTTCATTATAGGTTCCAAAAGGATGGGTTTACCTCTCCGGGCACCCTCTTTCATAGACATTGAACCGGCCATTTTGAAGGCCAGGTCGGATGAATCGACGTCATGATAGCTGCCGTCAACCAGGGTAGCCTTGACATCCACCAGGGGATATCCACCCAGGGAGCCGCTCATCATGGCTTCTTTAATTCCGGCTTCGACCGGCGGGATGAATTTACGCGGAATCGTGCCGCCCTTGATTTCATCCACGAATTCAAAGCCCTTGCCTTTTTCCTGCGGTTCAAATTTAACTACGACATGACCGTACTGGCCGTGGCCGCCGGTCTGTCTGACGAACTTGCCTTCTACTTCCACCGGCTGGGTGATAGTTTCTTTATAGGCCACCTGAGGATTACCGACTTTGGCGCTGACGCCGAACTCGGTCAACAGGCGGCTGACGATCACGTCCAGATGGAGTTCGCCCATTCCGGCGATAACCATCTGTCCGGTCTCTTCGTTATAATCAACTTTAAAGGTCGGATCTTCATCGGAGATCTTGCGCATCGCTTCGCCCAGTTTATCCTGGTCGGCCCGGCTCTTGGGTTCCACAGCCACGGAAATGACCGGTTCAGGGAACTTGATGCTTTCCAGCACCAGCTGATGAGCGGGTTCGCACAGGGTATCACCGGTAAAGGTATCTTTCAGTCCCAGGATGGCGATAATGGCGCCGGTATCGGCATCATTGATCTCCTCACGGTGATTGGCATGCATCAAGACGATGCGGCCGATGCGCTCTTTCTTGTCACGGGTTGAATTAAATACCGTAGCACCGCTTTCCAGGATACCGGAATAAACTCTTAAATAGACCAGCCGTCCCATGTAAGGATCGGTCACCACTTTAAAAGCCAGGGCTATAAAGGGGGCCTCATCGCTGGGAGGACAGCTGAATTTTTCATCGGTTTTGGGATCGATAGCATATAGGGCAGGCATATCCAGAGGTGAAGGCAGGTAATCTACCACGGCGTCCAGCAAGGGCTGTACACCTTTATTCTTCAAAGCGCTGCCGCATAACACCGGCACACATTTGTTGGCTACCGTCACCCTGCGCAGAGCGGCTTTGATCTCTTCAATGCTGATTTCAGCACCGTTGAGATAGGCTTCCATCATCTGGTCGTCGGATTCGCCCAGCTTTTCGATCATATCATGCCTGGCCTGTTCTACCTCTTCCCGCAAGCTTTCAGGCAGCGGCATCTCTACAGGCGCCTCTTCTGCGTTAGCACTGAACTTCCAGGCCTTTTGGGTAATCAGGTCGACGATACCTTCAAAGCTTTCTTCGGAACCTACGGGCAATTGGACAGGAATCGGAATGGCGCGCAACCGGTCGATTATCATCTCGATAGTGCGCTTGAAATTGGCCCCTATGCGGTCCATTTTA
>DAOUFH010000085.1:0-3547 GCA_034429955.1 Dehalococcoidales bacterium | reverse complement strand
GGTGCTGATCTATCTCTTTTTCCGTTCGGCCCGCGGGGCCAATAACCAGGCTATGCGCTTCGGCCGCAGCCGCGCCCGCCTGTTCCCCGCCAACAAACCTACAGTCACTTTCGATGATGTAGCCGGTGTGGAAGAAGCCAAACAGGAGCTTTACGAGGTAGTCGAATTTCTTAAAAATCGTGAGAAATTCCAGAGTCTGGGCGCCCGTATTCCCAAGGGTGTGCTGCTGGTAGGTCCTCCCGGTACGGGTAAAACCCTGCTGGCCCGGGCAGTCGCCGGTGAGGCTGGTGTGCCTTTCTTTTCAATCAGCGGCAGTGAGTTCGTTGAAATGTTTGTCGGTGTCGGCGCCTCCCGCGTCCGGGACCTTTTCGACCAGGCCAAACGCAATGCTCCCTGTATTATCTTCGTGGATGAAATTGATGCCGTGGGCAGACAGCGCGGCGCCGGTCTCGGCGGCAGTCATGATGAACGTGAGCAGACTCTTAACCAGATCCTGGTCGAGATGGATGGTTTTGATACCAGCACAACGGTAATCGTGCTGGCTGCCACCAACCGCCCGGATATTCTCGATCCCGCCCTGTTGCGACCCGGACGTTTCGACCGCCGGGTTGTGCTGGATGCTCCGGATATCAACGGAAGACTGGGTATTTTGAAGGTGCATGCCAAGGGTAAGCCCATGTCTAATCTGACTGACCTGGAGACCATCGCCAGGGCCACACCCGGTTTCAGCGGGGCTGATTTGGCCAACCTGATTAATGAAGCCGCTATACTGGCTGCCCGGCGCGGCAAGAAGTCCATCGGTATGGATGAGCTGGGCGAATCGATTGACCGCGTTATAGCCGGTCCGGAAAGAAAGAGCCGCCGTATTTCTCCCAAAGAGAAAGAGATGACGGCCTACCATGAAGCCGGTCATGCCCTGGTTGCCAAGTTGCTACCCAACGCGGATCCGGTACATAAAATTTCGATCATTTCACGTGGACGCATGGGCGGGTATACCCGCATGCTGCCCTCTGAAGATACTTACCTGGATACTCGTTCAAAATTCAAGGACTATCTGGCGGTCTTTATGGGCGGTCGCGTGGCTGAGGAACTGATTTATAATGAGATGACCACCGGCGCAGCCCAGGATATGAAACAGGCTACCGACCTGGCCCGCAAGATGGTCACAGTCTATGGTATGAGCGACAAGATGGGGCCGCGCACTTACGGACAGAAGGAGGAAATGATCTTCCTGGGACGGGAAATATCCGAACAGCGCGATTACAGCGAAAAGACCGCTCTGCAGATAGACGGCGAGGTCAATAAATTGATTGAAGAGGCCCATGAGATGGCCTTGAAAATCTTGACTGAAAATAAAGAGCGCCTGATTCATATCGCTCAGGTACTGATTTCCAGGGAAACTCTGGAAGGCGAAGATATGGAGACTGTTTTGAACGGTGGTAATTTGCCGGAGCTTCCCCCCGGTCCCGATAAGAACGCTCCGACTCCTGAGCCTGCTCCCAGTCCTAAACCGGTCAATTTGAAGCCGGGCAGTGATCCGTCACCCAATCCGATCTAAGAGCAGGGTGCGCTTGTAACCCTCAGAAGTGAATAAAGGCAGGGGCGGGTTTTAAACCCGCCCGCTCTTTCAGGGTTGCCCTTATCACCTGGTTAAAAATTTTTAAGTAGAGGTTCCAGTTGTATATCAAAATTGTCGATACGCCCCTTAATCCGGATGAAGTTATCAGTCGGATCAAGACACTCGATAGCGGCTGTGTAGTCAGCTATGTCGGTCTGATCAGGGATAATTCGCACGACAAGATGGTGCGTTCTGTGGAATATCGCGATACCGACGGTCAGGCAGAAGCACGCCTGCGTAAGCTGGGTGAGGAGATTGCCGCCCGATTCCCGGTCAATAATCTGGCCCTCTGTCATCGTGTCGGCGTTTTGAATACCGGAGATATCAATATTGTTTTCGCCTTCGCCTGCGGGCACCGCCAGGAAGGCTTTGCCGCCTGTGCTTATGCCGTGGACCGCTTCAAAGATACCATGCCTACTGCCAAAAAAGAGACCTATCTGGACGGTTCAGTCAATACCAATTGGTAGGGACCGGATTAGTAGACAATTAGCTTTTAGACCTTCGGGCCCGCTTAACCCTTACCTAATTAGTATATAAGGAAAGGAACAGAAAGGACTGGGCCTGCTCTACAATAACCGATGACATTCAGACAGTCGACGCTTATCAAAAGCCCTCTCTATCGCTCCCTTTTCTATAAGGTAGAGGATTCTTCAACCCCTTCGCTACTCAATTATCCCTTTCAGCCTGGTCTCCAGGTTTTCCTGCAGAGTCTGGCGCCGGTTCAATATCGGCACCTCTTCCAGGTTGCCGTTGGTTAAAACAAACAGACGCTGGGCTATACTTAAAGCGCCTACGATATCATGGGAGACGTAAATGGTGGTGGTGCGGTAGTTGGCCAGCACCTTTTTCACCTGTCTCAACAGAGAGTCCGCCAGAGGATTGTCCAGGCTGCTAAAAGGCTCGTCCATCAGCAGTATTTCGGGCTCTACGGACAGTGCCCGGGCAATGGACACTCTCTGCATCATACCGCCGCTTAACTGGCGGGGATAATAGTTGTAATATTTCTCCAGTTTCATCAGCTTCATCCAGGCTCTGGCCCGTTCGACCATTTTGGAACGGTCGGTTTCGGAGGACTTCAGGACGAGTAAGATATTGTCCAGGGCTGTCCGCCAGGGCAGGAGGCGATGGTCCTGAAAAACATACCCCAGACGGCGGCTTTTCAGTTCGATTGTGCCTTCATCCGGTTGCAGGGTGCCTGCGATTAATTTGAGCAGGGTAGTCTTCCCGGAGCCGGAAGGTCCCAGTATCGAGACTGACTCATGCGACTCGATATTGAATGAGATGTCGTTCAATACCTTTTTACCGTTGAATCCGATGCTGACATGTTCGAATTTGATCATGATTTTCTTTTCCAGCGTGTTAAGTAGTCGCGTATCGGCCTGAGCAACCCGAATTCGATCAGGCTCATCAGGGCAAATGCGGTTAAAATCCAGGCAAACAATTTAGGGGTATCCAGGAAGGACCAGGAGGAGAAAATCGCCTGGCCGACGCCGTTTCGGCCGCCCATGAATTCGGCCAGAATGGAAGCCCTGACCGCGATGCCTGAGGCTGTGGTCAAACCCGACATAATGCTGGTGCCTATGCCGGGGATAAAGATTTCAGTCAGTTTCAAATGCCTGGGGATTTTGTAGACACTGGCCATTTCCAGAATGCGGGCGTCAATAGAAAGCATTCCTTCCAGAGTGTTGACATAAATGATGGGAGTGGTGATAACGCCGGTTAGAAACACCACCTGTATACTGCCGATGCCGAACCACAGCATGGCCAATACCGATAATACGATAACAGGCACCGTGCTGATGGTCCAGCGCATCGGTTCCAGGAAAAAACGTATCCTGTAGTTGGCCCCGGCCAGGATCCCCAGCGTGATGCCGCATAAAGCTCCGGCGCCCAGGCCTATCAGCAGTCTGCCCAGGCTATAGCCGAACT
>DAOUFH010000084.1:0-2132 GCA_034429955.1 Dehalococcoidales bacterium | reverse complement strand
GAATACAGGCGGATATTCCCGCGGGAGCGGGACGGCTCCACTATGCCGATGCGCTCATAATACCGCAGAGTATGAGTCTGGATACCCAGAATCTTGGCTGCCACGCTGATTACATAGCGCGGTTCATTATTTTCTCTTTTCATCTCATTCACCTCTCTCGAGATTATGCAGGACGTATTTCTCTTAATTTAGTAAACAAAGCCTTTTCTTCAGCAGAAAGGCCTTTAGGCATGGTAATTTTGACCGTAGCCAGCAGATCGCCGCGGGCGGTCGAACCCAGATGCGGCATACCCTGACCGGACAGGCGGAAGACCTGCTCATTTTGAGTTTCCGGCGGTATACGCAATACCAGTTTGGCGCCCTTGAGCGTGGGGACCTGGATCTCACCCCCCAGCGCAGCCGTAGTCAGCGGCACACCGACATCGACCATCAGATCGTCGCCCTTGCGTTTAAACTGGGCGTGCGGACGCAATTTGATAATTAGATATAAGTCCCCGGCAGGCGCTCCGGCACTACCCGGCTGACCCTTGCCGGCAATACGCACACGCGAGCCGTTATCTACACCGGCTGGAATCCTGACTTCCAGTCGTTTGGTATCAACTACCACGCCGGAACCCCGGCAGACCGAACAGGCCAGATTTTGAATACGGCCCGTGCCTTTACAAGTTGAACAGGTGGTCTGCCCCTGCAAAGAGATATTACGTAAAGTGCCGTTAAAAGCCTCTTCCAGAGTGACTTCAACCTCATATTCCAGGTCCTGCCCGCGGCGGGGCCGGCTGGAACGGCGGCCGAAAGGGCTGCTTCTGCCACCGAAGAGATTACCGAAGATCCCCTCCAGGTCACCTTCGTCGAACTGGACAGACTCTCCGGCATTGCCCTGTTGAGTAAAGCTCCAACCGCCTGAGGAGGCCTGCTGTCTGGCAGCCTCCATCTGTTCGCCGTACTGCCAGTTTTCGCCGTACTTATCGTATTTTTTGCGTTTGTCCGGGTCAGACAGGACTTCAAAAGCCAGATTGATTTCCTTGAATTTCTCCTCCGCGGCTTTATTACCCGGATTGACATCGGGATGATATTGCCGGGCTAGCCGGCGGAATGCGGCTTTGATTTCTTTGTCACTGGCGTTACGGTTGACACCCAGGATGCTGTAGTAATCTTTTGCAGCCATCACTCAAGCCTCACTTATCTCTACTATCGGCTAACGGTTTGATAATTAACTTAATAATTTTAGTTTAAGTCTTCTGATAATACATGTCAAGACTTATTAGATAATTGAGGTAATGCTTCTTAGAGTAAAATAAGGAATACTACTTACATTCTAGTTAAAAAATCGTATTTGGGGCAAGAGCAAGAGGATAGACGGAAAGATTCAGGCCAGGCTTTCGAGATAAAGACCCAGGAACTGCTTGAGAATGCGGGCGGTTGCGCCGGTAATATTGTGGTTCTGATAGGTATAAACATAGGTTGTAATCAGACGGCCGTCGACGTTAATGTCAGGAGACTCCGAACAACCTTCCGGACGCAGTAAAGCCGGCACAGGCACAGTAATCAACTCGGCAATCTCGAACGTGCTGGTCTTGAAGCTATAACCGGCGGGAATAATCCCTACAAAAGGCGATATGATGTACGGTGAGCCTTTGGTGACGATATCATCCAGCTCTCCCAGTACCTCCACGTCCTGTACTGCCAGCCCGATTTCCTCACAGCTTTCACGCAGGGCAGTAGTGAGCAAATCGCCGTCCTTCGGGCTGTAACTACCGCCGGGAAAGGATATCTCGCCTTTATGATGGCTGACCCGTTCGGTGCGTTTGGTAAAGATGGCCTGATATTCCCCGTCCTCATAAAAAAGGGGAATCAGAACAGCCGCAGGCCGCCTGGCCTTATCCCGTATAACCAGTTTGGTCCTTTGAGACAATAACTGCTTCAACCTGGACTTGATAGCGGATTCAGTATTCAGAAGGCTGTTCCTTTCAGAGCAGGCATGCCCGGCTCTTTCTTTATTATACCCCCAAACCGTCAATTTGGTATTTAGCTTTTAGACTATTAGATATTTAGACGGATAGCTGTTAGACATCAGGGGAGAAGGTGAGTTTTTCGTTTTTCGTTTTTAGTTGCGGGTAAAGGGGGAGATTCTT
>DAOUFH010000083.1:0-7838 GCA_034429955.1 Dehalococcoidales bacterium | reverse complement strand
GGTAAAACAGGTAATCAGGTTGGTGGCGAATTCCGGAAAGAGCTCGAAATAGTTACGTGAGCCATCCGGCTTGCGGTCGAAAACCGCCTCGATAAGCTTGTGCATATCATAAGGTTTCACCGGGCTGGCCGGCACCATTCCGAAAAAGTCTGCTTTACGATCGGGCGAATCGCCCCAGTCGACTCTGGCCGGTTTTTCCCGGTTGCTCTGCGGCAGATAGCTCAACAGCTCCTTGATGTTGGCGATGCAGTCCTGTTCGCTGGTCTCAGTATGACAACAGACTCCGGCTTTGCTTTGGGCCGCCGTGGCGCCGCCCAGCTCGTCGTCCGTAACATCCTGCCTTAATACGGCTTTAACCACTCTGGGACCGGTGATATAGGCGTAGCTGGAGCCTTTGACCATGAAAATAAAGTCCATCAGGGCCGGGGAATAGACCGCGCCGCCGGCACAGGGACCCATAATAGCGCAGATTTGAGGGATTAAACCTGAAGCCAGGGTATTGCGGTAAAAGATTGTTCCGAAGCCGGCCAGTGCGTCGACTCCGTCCTGAATGCGGGCTCCGCCGGAATCATTGATGCCGATAATCGGACAGCCCGCCTTCATAGCGGCGTCCAGGCACAGACAAATCTTGTTGGCATGTGTTTCGGCCAGTGTTCCTCCCTGCACTGTGAAATCCTGGGAGTAAACATAGACCGTGCGGCCGTTGACTTTTCCGTAGCCGGTGATTACGCCGTCTGCCGGTGCTTCTTCCGCGGTAGAGGCTCCCCGGCTGACGCCGAAGGCCCAGAGTTCATGGAAGGTGTCTTTATCTATCAAGAGATTGATGCGGTCTCGGGCGGTCAGTTTATTCTTTTTGGTTTGTCCTGCGATCCTTTCGGACCCGCCCATTCCTTCTATCTTCCGGCGCTTGCCGGTCATTTCGGACATAAAGGTTTGTTTGAGTAATTTGTCTTCGTCCAAACTAAGCCTCCATAAATTCAATCATGACGTTGCTTGATTTGGGCAGGGCGAAAGCGATTTGCCTGCCGCCGCCGATTTCCAGCGGTGTTTCATGAATTAAGGTACCGCCTGCTTTTTTGACCGCCGACAGTACCGCCTTGATATCATCTACATAAATACCGATATGATGTATGGAATCGGTTCCCGGAACAGCGTATTCGGCCAATATTTCCTTATCGTTCAAATACTGTACGAATTCCAAGTTGGCCCCCGGTAGCTTGACGGTGACCAGGCGCATCATGCCGGGTGCGGTCACATCTTCTATATCTTCTTTTTTTACGCCCAGATTATCCTTATAGAACTTTAAGGTAGCGTCAATATCTTTTACCGCTATGCCTACATGGTCGACTTTATCAATCTTCATCAGGCACCCCCTTTTTTACTGCCGTTTACCGATAGCTACCATGATACCACAACCTTATGCGAGTAACCATAAATATAAAAATTTTTGAGTCGTATGGTATAAACCGCTAATTTAGCGATTTTTAACTTGATTAGAATAACTTGACAGATAGATGGCGTATTTGAGTATTTGCATTTGCAATTTGGATAATGTAATATGAGGTTAGTGGTTTCGGTTTCGGTTACCGATACTTGGTTTAGTCTATGCGATACCCCGAGCATTGGATGACCTTACACGAACCCAAAAATTATTAGGAGGTCATCCAAATATGGCGTTCCAAGAAAAATCTTTGGTATGTTCCGATTGCGGGAAAGAATTTGTCTTCACTGCTGAAGAGCAAGAGTTTTTCGCTTCGAAAGGTTATACCAATGAACCCAAACGTTGCCCTACTTGCCGTCAGACCAGACGGGCTGAGCGTATGGGTGGTGGTGCCGGTGCAAGCCGCGGACCCCGCCAGATGTTCCCAGCCGTTTGCGCGCAGTGCGGACAGGATACCGAGGTACCCTTCCAGCCTCGCGGCGACAAGCCCGTTTATTGCCGGGATTGTTACAACAAAAACAAAGCTTAAACGAGAAAACAGAAATAAGGCCCGCCGATCGGCGGGCCTTATTTTTTTATGGTAATTGTCGAGATATAACAGTAAAACGATCTCAGCCTTTAAATTTGCAGATTGAAGTGGTCAGTTGCTTAACCCGCTGGATGCGCATTTCATTGCGGTATAGTTCCCAGCGCCGGATATGGTCTTCCGAAAATCCCATCTGGCGAGCCAGCTGAATAGTCTGTTTGACCACGGTCTCGGAATGTTCATCAATGATTTCCTGCTGAGCTTCCACTCCCAGAGCAATGGCTTCAATGTCATTAACGGCAGGTTCAATTTGCGGTAGAGCACTGTCTTCCCGCTGACTTTGTACGTTTTTTAAGGCAGTCTCCAGTGACTCCAGCACTTTTTCGATTTGAAATGGTTTGGTGATATAGTCCGCTGCTCCCATCTTCATATTTTCAACCGCAGTGGACAAATCGGTAGCCGTAGAGATCACTATACAGACAGTATCGGGATGTTCTGCTGTCAGAATCTTGAGCAGCTCGAGGCCGTAGGTGGTTCCGGTATCCAGAAAAACAGCAGCGAAATGATTCTCATTCAAGTCCGGCAGAGCGTCGGGTCTGTCAATAACAGTACAGTCATAGCCTGAGGCTGACAACCCGCTGGCGAGCAAGTCACAGCCGGAGGGTTCATTATCAATAATTAGGATACGAGGCGAGCCTTCTTTCATCAAATATCCTTGTGATTGATTTATAAACCTTTGAGCTCAATTTTAAAGCTAATGGAAGCCGGATTCAAGCCTGAATGAGATTAACAATGCCTGGCAGTGAGGCTAATGGAACAGTCCTGGTACTAAATTACCATGCAAATTAAAAACTTTTCAGAGGCGGGCCAGACCGGTCAATTCACGGATATCCTCTATTTTGTTCTCTGCCAGGTAATTTTTGATACCCTCCAGGATTTGGGGAGGCGCCAGCGGATTGACCAGGTTGGCGGTGCCGATTTGGACGGCAGTAGCTCCCGCCAGCAGGAACTCTATGGCGTCGGTTGCGTTCATAATCCCTCCGCAGCCGATAATCGGGATATCCTTAATTGCGCCGGCGACATCGTATACCATGCGCAAGGCCACCGGTTTGACGGCGGGCCCCGAGAGGCCGCCGGTCAGGTTGCCCAGCACAGGCCGGCAAGTCTTTATATCGATAGCCAGGGCTTTGAGGGTGTTAATCAATACGATAGCGTCCGCTCCTGCCGCGCTGACCGCCCTGGCGATTGCGACGATATCAGTAACATTGGGTGTAAGTTTGACCCATACCGGTAAACTGCAGGCTGCCCGGACTCCGGAGGTTACCCGCGCTGCCGCTGCAGGGTCGGTACCGAACTCGGCTCCGCCCGATTCGATGTTGGGACAGGAGATATTGACTTCCAGGCCGCTTATTCCCGGTACTCCCTCCAGTTTACGGGCGATTTGGGCGTATTCTTCGATGGTATTGCCGGCAATGTTGACGATGACCGGCACCTGCCATTGGGCCCAGACGGGGGCCTTTTCTTTAATCAGAGCATCTACTCCGATTCCCTGCAGACCTATGGAGTTCAACACGCCGCAAGGAGTCTCCGTAATACGAGGCTGCGGGTTGCCTGCTCTGGCGTTCAGAAAAATCCCTTTGCAGACGATTGCGCCCAGGGTTTGTTTGTCATAGAGCATCTCACTCTCGGTCCCGTAGCCGTAAGTACCGGAGGCCATGATTAGAGGATTAGCCAGCTTGAGACCCTTTTTATGCCCGGGGGCTGTTTCTACCGCCAAATACATTAACCCGCTCCTTAAGTCAGGTTTATTATATTACCGGCGTGGTTAAAGATAAAGTTTTTACCGAAAGTCTGGGACAGCAGCAGCATCGCCGGCAGACCGGTGCAGTGACAGGCCGCCAGTTTCTGCACACCCAGTTCATTCAGTGCGGAGATAGTCTGCCAGATTTTTTCCGTTGAAGCGTCTTTGAGGTGGCTGCCGCCCAGCGCCAGGTAGACCCTGGACAGCCCGCTTAATTTTAGACCCTGCTTCAGCGCATTGACAGTTCCCCGGTGGGCGCAGCCGCTTAGCATTATCAGACCCCGCTCTGAAGTGATATAGACCGCCAGTTCATCCGCCAGAGGGTCGGCCATGAACTTCTCCCCGCTTTTGATGTATAAACTGCCGTCGATTCTCTCAAAATCGGTCTGCATATCGATTTCGCCGCTGGTCGATATACTCTCAGTCAGCTTTTCAGGTTGTCTGCTCAGTTTGAATCTGGCTCCCAACGCTTCGAGCTCAGCCTGGCTTTGGGGTATACCGATATAATCAGCCGGGTCTTTAATGCGGCAATACTTCTCCTGGAAGATGTCCGGATGAGCTATCACCTCTACCGGATGCCCGATGGCAGTCAGCAGGGCCGCCAGACCTCCGCTGTGAGCGGTATGAGCGTGAGTGAGTATAATGCTGTCTACCAACTTAAGGTCTATGCCCAGTGTTGCAGCGTTTTTAACCGCTGTGGTCCCGGCCCCGCAGTCCACTAAGATGCGGCTTTCCGGACTCTCGATCAAGATGCATAAACCCCATTCTGCCAGCATTCCCGGCTGTCCGGCCGTGTTTTCACTCAGAGTGACCAAACGCATGCCCATTTTAACCTCCTGCCGGACTCGGCTTTACGGCCTGTTTTAAGTGTAGCAAACCGGCTTGAGGCAGTTCAACGCTTTATTTAGCAAGCAGTGCAGAGATATTCGAACTGCCTGATTGCCCGAAGAGAATATCACTTAAGATGACAGTTGATTATTCCATAGAATTGTGTTAAATTTGCGGCAAGTGATATATCTTGGCACTTCCGGGTTTAGCTATAAAGATTGGGTTGGAGAGTATTATCCCGCGGGTTTACCCCAAAAAGAATGGCTTGCCTATTATGCCCGTGAATTCAAGGCCTGCGAGATTAACTCAACCTATTATACCTTGCCCGTTCCTGCTGTGATGAAAGCGATGGCGGACAAGACTGGTGCCGGGTTTCTTTTTGCCATTAAAGCCAACCAGGAAATGACGCACCGGCGTGACAGCAAAAATGTCTGCGAGGCTTTCTGCCGGGGAGTGGAGCCGTTGGTCAACAGCGGCAAGCTGGGTTGTGTACTGGCCCAGTTCCCCAGTAGTTTTGACTTTAATAACCGAAATTGGGAATATCTGGCATATCTGAAGCGAGATTTGGCTGATTTGCCGCTGGTGGTGGAGTTCCGGAATGCCCGCTGGCTCAAAGTTGAGGTTTTTCAGTGGCTGAGACAGCAGGATATCGGTTTTTGCTGTGTTGACGAACCCCAGCTGCCCAATCTGATCCCTCCTGTTGCAGAGGCTACCGGCCGGATCGCTTATGTCCGTTTTCACGGCCGCAATAAGGAAAAATGGTGGCAGTATAAAGAGACCTGGGAGCGTTACGACTACAGCTATAAACCGGAGGAACTTAAAGAATGGCTGCCTCGCATCAAAAAATTAGCAGGCGCTTCGGAAAAGGCCTTTATTTTCGCCAATAATCACTGGCGTGCACAGTCGGTCACCACTATCCGTCAGTTACAATTGATGTTAGACTAGCCTGCGTTGGCCCCGGTTGCCACTGATTGGTCGGGTTCGGGTTTATTTATTCATTCCTTTTATCCGGTTTGATGTTATTTATTAACCTCGCAATGAGGTTATACAGTCATAGCTTAAAACGACAGCTTACGGAGTCTCTTTAGCTTAACCAATTACGAATAGGGAGGTTTAAAATGGCTGATAAAAAATATGATGCAGTCAGGGCCAAGCTGGAATCAGAAAAAAAGCGTATTCAGAATGAACTGGCACAGTTAGCCACCTCCCAGCCTGCGGATGAAAGGCGTGAGGGCAGTCCCTTTGGCAAGCGAGAGGAAGAGGCTACGGAATCGATGGAGTTTGAAAAAAGGCTGGCCCTCGAAAACCGTTTGAAGACATTGCTTGCCGAGGTTGACCGCGCTCTTCAGAAACTGGATAATGGTAGCTATGGAGTTTGCGATGTCTGCGGGCTGCCCATCGACCCGGCTCGTCTGGAAGCTTTACCCCAGGCGATTTTATGCATGAGTTGCAGACAAAAAATGAAGAATGTCAGGAACCAGAGTACCACGCTCTAAGTTAAAATGGAATGTGCTGATTTTCGCCATTGCGGCTGTGGTTATCGCGCTCGACCAATGGACCAAATGGCTTATTCAGTCCAACTTTTACCCCGGACAATCAATTCCGGAGATCGGCTTTTTCCGGCTGACATATGCCCAGAATACCGGGGCGGCTTTCAGCATTTTCCTTGGCGGCAATGATATACTGGCGATCTTCTCCTGCCTGGGTATAATTCTGGTGCTGGTCTATTATTTTGTTTTATACCGGCGTTACCCTTTCCTGGAAACCTCCTGGAATAAAATCGCCCTGGCTTTGATACTGGGCGGCACTGCTGGCAACCTGATCGACCGCCTCTGGTTGCATTATGTACGAGATTTTATCGATATCGGGCCCTGGCCGGTTTTCAATGTAGCCGATTCATCGACTGTGGTCGGGGCTATCCTTTTTGCCGTCACAATCTTGTTTTTTACTAAAATGCCCGGCAAATCTCAAGGACAGTCCGAACGGACCTCCGGCAACCGGTCAATTGACGGCTCGCCTTAACCCCTTTTCTGCACTACCGGATGGCTCAGATTATGGCAGATGATAACCGCTATCAATTAATCGTCGAAGAACCGGGTTGCCGGCTGGATAAATATATCAGCCTTAAGCTGCCTGATTTATCACGCAGCCGCACTCAGAAACTGATTGAAGAAGGGCAGGTCACAGTCAACGGTAAAGCGGCTAAAGCCAGTCTGAAGCTGGAGCAGGGTGCAAATATTTTAATAATTATCCCTCCGGCTGAACCCTCCGGGCTGGAACCTGAAGACATCCCTCTGAAAATACTCTATGAAGATGATGACCTGCTGGTTGTGGACAAGCCGGCTGGAATGACGGTTCATCCCGCCCCCGGCCATCCCGGCGGAACTCTGGTCAATGCCGTACTGGCGCATTTGCCCGGCCTTCAAAGCGGTGAAAGTTTTCGTCCCGGGATTGTACACCGGCTGGACAAGGATACCTCGGGCCTGCTGCTGGTGGCTAAAACGCCGGTCTCCCATATGAAGCTGGCGGAACAGTTTAAAAACCGTACTATCAGCAAGATTTACCAGGCGCTGGTGCGCGGTCAGATCGGCAGTGAGAGCGGGGTTATCGAAGCTGATATCGGGCGCGACCCCAGGTCCCGTCAGCGTATGGCGGTTGTTTCTGCCGGCCGTCCGGCCCGGACGGAATACCGTATTTTGCGTCAATTTAAAAACTATACGCTTCTGGAAGTGCGTCCGCGCACCGGACGGACTCATCAGATCCGCGTTCATCTGGCTGCCATCGGGCATCCGGTGGTGGGAGATGTGCTTTACGGCAATAAATCGGAGTTGCTGGACCGTCAGTTCCTGCATGCCTTTAAACTGGGTTTCAAATTGCCCTCCAACGGGGAATACCGCGAATTTATCTCGGAATTGCCTGCCGATTTACAGAAGGCCCTGGCTGCGCTAGAGGAAATTGCGCGGAAGTGAGATAATAGCGTTAGCCGAACATGGTTGTAACAGCCGCCGGCGCAGACAGCCGGCTACCAGTAACATTGAAAGGAATATAAATTATGGAAAAACCGGTTAGAGTCAGATATGCCCCCAGTCCGACAGGGTTCCCGCATGTCGGCAACATCCGCACGGCCCTGTTTAACTGGCTCTGGGCCAGGCATACCGGAGGCAAGTTTATCCTGCGTATTGAAGATACCGATACCGCCCGCACGGTACCGGGTTCATTTGAATCGATTATCGAAAGTCTGC
>DAOUFH010000082.1:0-12023 GCA_034429955.1 Dehalococcoidales bacterium | reverse complement strand
TCTCCAGAGAGAATTCCGATGAGATTCCCGCCGGCGTTAACGAATGGGTCCAGGTCTGGGTAGCCCAGAAACGCAAGGTTTCTGTGGGCGACAAGATCGCCGGACGCCACGGCAACAAAGGTGTGGTAGCCAATATCGTCAACAAGGAAGATATGCCCTTCCTGCCGGACGGCACCCCGGTCGACATCGTTTTGAACCCCATCGGCGTGCCTTCCCGTATGAACATCGGGCAGATTCTGGAAACCCACCTGGGCTGGGTCAGCCAGGTGCTGGGCGTCAAAATGCTGACCCCGGTCTTCGACGGCGCTACCGATGCCGATATCGAAACCGGACTGGCCAGAGCCTGGATCGTGCAGAAAGCCGATGCAGTCGCGCTCGACCCGCTGGACGACCATCCTGTGCTGGACTATGAAAAGGCCAGGAACTGGCTGAACGAGCAGGGTCTGGATGCCGAAGCGGTCTTCGACGAGAAAAACAATGAAGCAGCCAAGCAGGTCTGCCTGAGCCTGTGGCTGTCTGAAGCCGGTATATCAACCGACGGTATGGAACTGGCCGGGATTGAAAAGCTGGCCAAGAAGGTGGCTTCCGAAAAGAACCTGGCCTCACCTATTACGGGCAAGGTCATTCTGAGAGACGGACGCACCGGCGAGCCTTTCGACCAGCCGGTCACAATCGGTAATATTTACATGATGAAACTGATCCACCTGGTGGAAGACAAGGTCCATGCCCGCTCCACCGGTCCTTACTCACTGATTGCCCAGCAGCCTCTGGGCGGTAAAGCCCAGTTCGGCGGACAGCGCTTCGGTGAAATGGAAGTGTGGACGCTGGAAGCCTACGGCGCCGCGCACAACCTGCAGGAAGTGCTGACCATTAAATCAGATGATGTAACCGGACGCGCCAAGACCTATGAAGCCATCGTCAAGAACGAGGATATCATCCAGCCCGGTGTACCGGAGTCCTTTAAAGTGCTGGTAAAAGAGTTGCAGAGCCTGGGTCTGGCCATCGAGGTTATCAATGAGGAAGAGGCCGCCGAACAACTGGAACTGGGAGAGGAAAGCACGGAGAGCCTGGAAGACATCCCGGTCCAGAGCGAAGCCGAAGCCATCCTGGATGACGATGAAGTGATAGCTTCCGAGGACGAAAACACGAAAGAAAATTTGGAAGAAATCTCAGATGAAGACATCGATGATGAATCCAGCAAAATTTCTGATGAGGAATAAAGGAGAAACATGCTCGAAGTAAACGATTTTGATGCCGTACGCATCTCGCTCGCATCTCCTGAACAAATAAGAAACTGGTCATACGGTGAAGTGACCAAGCCGGAAACCATCAACTACCGTACCCTTAAACCGGAACGGGACGGCCTTTTTTGCGAAAGAATCTTCGGCCCGACCAAGGACTTCGAATGCTTTTGCGGCAAATACAAGAAAATCCGCTACAAGGGTATTATCTGCGACAAGTGCGGTGTGGAAGTAGCCCGCGCCAAGGTACGCCGTGAACGCATGGGACACATCGAACTGGCCTGCCCGGTCAGCCATATCTGGTTTGCCAAGGGCGTGCCCAGCCGTCTGGGCCTGCTGCTGGACCTTTCTCCCCGCAGCCTGGACCGCGTACTCTATTTTTCTCATTACATCATCACTTTCATCAATGAAGAAAAACGCCAGGCCCTTATCAAAAAGAGGGAAGATGAGCTGAACGAGCAAATCGCTCAGCGTCAGTCCGCTCTGGATGCAAGAATCACCGAGATGGAAAACAACGGCGCTTCCGTGGAGGACATCAACCAGCAGCGCGGCAATTTCGCCGATGAAGAACTGAAGCTACGGGATGAACTTTCAGCCGGCATCGAGCAATTGAAAGACCTGCATGTCAAAGAACTGCTGGCTGAAAACCAGTATAACGAACTGAAACAGAAATACGATGATATTTTTGAAGCCGGCATGGGCGCCGAAGCTATTTTAAAGATCACCCGCGCCATCAACCTGGACCAGATGCGCAATGAGCTCATCCAGGAGACCTTCTCTGCATCCGGTCAGCGCCGCAAGAAAGCCAGCAAACAGCTCCAGGTAGTGGAGGCTTTCCGCCGCAGCAATAACAAGCCGGAATGGATGATTTTGACGGTCTTGCCGGTGCTGCCGCCCGACCTGCGCCCCATGGTGCAGCTGGACGGCGGTCGTTTCGCCACTTCGGACCTGAACGACCTGTACCGCCGGGTTATCAACCGTAACAACCGCCTGCATCATCTGATGGACATCGGCGCGCCCGAGATTATCATCCGCAATGAAAAGCGCATGCTGCAGGAAGCGGTCGATTCACTTATCGATAACGGCCGCCGCGGCCGCGCGGTCTCCGTCAGCGGAAACCATAAATTGAAGTCACTCTCCGATATGCTGCGCGGTAAACAGGGACGCTTCCGCCAGAACCTGCTGGGTAAGCGTGTAGACTACTCCGGCCGTTCGGTTATCGTGGTCGGCCCCGAATTGGAATTACACCAGTGCGGTCTGCCCCGCAGAATGGCGCTGGAGCTATTTAAACCTTTTGTGATGCGCTACCTGGTACAGAAAGACCTGGCGCACAACATCAAGAGCGCCCGCCGTCTGGTAGAAAGAGCCAGACCGGAAGTTTACGATATCCTGGAAGAGGTAATCAAAGAAAGACCGGTACTGCTGAACCGTGCGCCTACCCTGCACAGACTGAGCGTGCAGGCCTTCGAGGCCGTGCCTATCGACGGCAGCGCCATCCGGATCCATCCGCTGGTCTGTTCCGCCTTCAACGCCGACTTCGACGGCGACCAGATGGCCGTGCATGTGCCGCTGTCCAAAGAAGCCGTGGCTGAAGCCCGCGAGCTGATGTTGAGCATCCATAACATGCTGCTGCCCAGCTCCGGCGACCCTGTGGTCACCCCTACCCTGGATATGGTGCTGGGTTCCTACTACCTGACCACTCTGAGAGCGGGCAGTAAAGGCGAAGGTTCGATTTTCGGCAGCTTCGAAGAAGCCCGCCTGGCCCATGAGTTGGGTGTGGTGGACATCCGCGCTGAAATCGAAGTGCGCGATCCAGAACAGGGAATCGGCCTGATCAGATCATCGGTAGGACGCATCATTTTCAACGAAGCCCTGCCCAGAGAACTGGGTTTTGTCAATAAAGTGGTAGACAAGTCCGGACTGAAAGCAATCGTCTCTGAATGCTATAAAGTGCTGAGCAACGAAGGGACCGCCCAGGTACTGGACAAAATTAAGAAAATCGCTTTCCATTACGCCACAGTCTCGGGCATCACCATCGCCGCCAACGATATCGAAGTGCCGGCGGCCAAACCCGAACTTATCAAAGAGGCTGAAGCCAAAGCTGCTGAAATCGAGAACCAGTTCCATAAAGGACTGATCGATGAAGACGAGCGCTACAGCGGCGTGGTGGAAGTCTGGACGGAAATCGCCGACAAGCTGACCGACGTCCTGACGCAAAGCATGGACCGCTCCGGCGGCATCTATATGATGTCAACCTCCGGCGCCAAAGGTAATATTTCACAGATTAAACAGATGGCCGGTATGAGAGGTCTGATGACCAATCCTTCGGGCCGTATCATCGACTTCCCCATCAAGTCCAGCCTGCGGGAAGGACTGAGCGTTCTGGAGTACTTCATTTCCACCCATGGCGCCAGAAAAGGTCTGGCCGATACCGCTCTGAGAACCTCCGGTTCGGGTTACCTGACCAGACGTCTCATCGATGTCGCCCAGGATGTGATCACCCGTGAGTACGACTGCGGCACCAAAGAAGGTGTCTGGGTCACCGAAGCGACCGACAACAATCTGCTGCCTCCTCTGCCCAAGAGAGTGGTCGGCAGAATGGCCGCTGAAGCGGTGGTAAATCCCAAAACCGGTGAGATAATCGTCGACCGCAACGAAGAGATCGATGAGAAGAAAGCGGCCGAAATCGGCGCAGCCGGCATCACCAGAGTTCTGGTACGCTCGCCTTTAAGTTGTGAATCGCGCTGGGGCGTCTGCCGTATGTGCTACGGACGCGACCTGGCCCGCGGCAAACTGGTTGATCCCAACACCGCAGTCGGTATCATCGCCGCTCAAAGTATCGGCGAACCCGGTACCCAGCTGACACTGCGTACCTTCCATACCGGCGGTATCATCGGTCTGGATATCACCACCGGTCTGCCCCGCGTGGAAGAGCTGTTTGAAGCCAGGACTCCCAAAGCCCAGGCTTTGATATCCGAAATCGCCGGCATCGCTGAAATCACGCAGGATGAAGAGGGACGCCGTATCAAGATAACCAATACCGAAACCTTGAAAGATGAATATATACTGCCTCCCAAGTGGCAGGTGATGGTCGATGAAGACCAGGTAGTCGAAGCCGGGACAGTCCTGGCCAGCGAAGTTCCGCACGGCAAGAAGAAGGACAATACCGAACTGACGCTGCCCTCTCTGATCGCCCAGAAAGGCGGCAAAGTGATATTCGACGAAGGCCGGATCTTTATTGAATATGTAGAAAAAGAAGAACGCGAATATGTGGTGCCTGTAACCGCTCAGATGAGAATCCGCAGCGGAGACAAGGTCGATACCGGCATGCAAGTGACCGAGGGTTCGCTTAATCCTCAGGACTTGATGCGTATCCTGGGCCGCAACGCGGTACAGCAATACCTGGTAGATGAGGTACAGAAAGTTTACCGTTCACAGGGCGTTAACATCAACGACAAGCACATTGAGGTCATCTCCCGCCAGATGCTGACCCAGGTGAGAATCACCTCGTCCGGTGATACCAAGCTGGTAACCGGCGAAATCGTCGACCGCTTCCGCTACGAGGATACCAACGCCAAAGTGCTGGCCGAAGGCGGAGAACCGGCTACCGCTCTGCCGATACTGCTGGGCATCACCCGAGCCTCCCTGAATACCGATAGCTGGCTGGCGGCCGCCTCCTTCCAGGAGACAACCCGCGTGCTGACCGAAGCGGCCGTATACGGTAAAATTGATAAACTCATCGGCCTGAAAGAGAACGTAATTATAGGTAAACTGATACCGGCCCATAATCCTATCATCACCCGCACCGAGCCGGAGAAGACCGAGTCAGAACTGGCTGCGGCGGCTATTGAGAAAGCCCTGCCCAGAGTGAGGGACGACAGCGAAATTATCATCAATGACGACCCCCACTTCAAGAGCTCTGCTGAAGACTAAAGGCCAGTTACCCGAATTGCTTCCAACAGCCCCCGTTTTTACGGGGGCTGTTCTTTATAACCGCTGGCAGGCTGCCAACCGGCAGGCCAAACGACTCTCCCCAAAGCTGGCTATAAACCTAATATAATGTATTTAGTATTCGGGCAGGGAAACTATCAGGAAGGTAAGGGTACAAGAATATTCCGAGCTGCCCGGTATGACCTGCTTCAATTCAGGTCTCGCTGATATAATTGCTTAAAAATTCTTTTGCTTCCGAGCAGTCTGAAAATTTTGAGCATAATTTTTGATGCAAATGACGAGAGACAGTTAAAAATATATGGAAGCTGAAATCATCCACCAGGTAATCATCAGTCTGGCCGTAGCGGCCGTAATCGCTTTTCTGGTATTTAAACTGAAACAGCCGGTAGTACTGGGGTATATTATTGCGGGAATCATCATCGGGCCGCGTCTCGGTTTGAAGCTGGTTACCAATCCCGCCGCTATCGATTTCAGTTCGGAACTGGGTTTGATAGCTCTGATGTTCATCGTCGGTCTGGAGATGGACTTCGGCAAAATAAAACGCTCCGGTAAAGTTATTTTAGTAGCGGCTATTGTCCAGTTCATCGTATGTTTGGGGCTGGGCCTGGCCTTCTTCAGGATACCCGGACTGGTTAACGGCGACGGTTTAACCACAATTTACCTGGCCTTTACTTTCTCACTCAGCAGCACCATGCTGGTAGTAAAAATCCTCTATGACAAATTCGAACTGGACACTCTGGCAGGACGGATTACACTGGGGATATTAATCGTTCAAGACATCTGGGCGATCATCTTCCTGGCCATCCAGCCCAACCTGGCGGATATGCAACTGACCGTACTGGGGCTTTCCTTCTTAAAAGGTCTGGCACTGGTAATCGGCGCCTGGCTGATATCCAAGCTGGTACTGCCCTTCGTTTTTAAAAGCATCGCTAAAAATGCCGAACTCTTGATTGTAACCGCGCTGGGCTGGTGTTTTATAATCTGCTGGGCCACCGCCGACCTGGCGGGACTATCACGCGCAATGGGCGCTTTAATTGCCGGGGTAACTCTTTCACGGCAGCCGTATGCCAAAGAAATAATTGAGAAAATATCCAGTATACGCTCCTTCTTCCTGATATTATTCTTCGTATCCCTGGGGCTTAAAGTCACGCAACCCAGTTTGCAGACCTTCCTGGTGGCGCTGGCCGGGTCGGCGTTCCTGATCCTCAGCCGCTTCATCTCTCTGGCACCGGTCATCTTCTCTATGAAAAAAGGCTTGAAAGCCAGCTTCATGGTGCCTTTAAACCTTTCCCAGATAAGCGAATTTTCACTGGTGATTGCCGCAATCGGCGTAGGCTTCGGGCACATTGATGATACAATTTTGACCATAATCCTGTTTACCCTGATGATAACCCTGACAGCCTCAACCTATGTCATCAATTACAGTCAAAAAATCTATACGGCAGTTGCAAAGGTCTTTAATTTATTACACATCAAGGATAATCTGGCCAGTGAAGCCGACAACCGTAAATCAAGCCAGGGTGCTCCCATCATGTTTCTGGGCAGCAACAAAATAGCCAATTCCCTTTTTAACAAATTAATCAAAGCTAACAGCCAGCTTAAAGATAAAATCAAAGTTGTGGATCTGAATCCCGACCTGTCGGAAAAATTGAACAACAACGGAATACACTGCGTTGTCGGTAATTTTTGCGATACCGCCATTATGAAAGAGCACGGTCTGAATAAAGCCAAGGTGATAGTCAGCACCGTACCGGATACAGCGATAGAAGGCACAACCAATGCCGAGCTGTTACAAATGACTAAAAGTATCAATCCCAAAGCCAGAGTAATTGTTACAGCAGAAAACACCGCTGCCGCCAGGCAACTGTGGGAACAGGGGGCAGACTTCGTGATCATCCCGCATGTTGAAGCCTCAGAAAAGCTGAATGATATCCTGGAACCTCTATTGAACAGCGTAGAATTGCCCAACATCTGTATAATGTGCCGGGATAACACCCTGAAGGACCAGACTGAGCTGAAAGAATAGCGGGGGACAGCGCGTCCGGTTTTTCATCGACAAGAAGCTTTTATGGAGACTGACATCGCCGCTAAGCGGCGCTTACAACCCTGAGCACTAATGGTTTTCAACCCGTATCCACAGCAGTCCCTTCAGACCCCGGAGAGACGATTTTTATACATTCCGTTCCTCATTTATCCAGAAATCCGACCTGTAGAATCCCTCAGCAATAAGCCTCGTAACGAAAGCAGGGCAGTATCCAACCGGTCTGCCACACACACCCTGGCAGAATATGGGCAGGCTTTAATGATATTGTTGTGTTAATATAGAGTCATCAACCAGTTTGAAATCATCAGACAAAGGAGTACAAAAATGGGCTGGGGCAGAATGCTTTTACTGGGTAACTGGGGTCAACAGATGGACATCGAAGACCAGCGGCAAGAAATCGAAGATTTAAAATATCAGGTACAATCCAACGCCGGAGCAGTGGATACCTCCACACTGAAGTCGAGAATAGCGCAGCTTGAAATAGAAAACAACGAACTGAGATTATACATGGCTGCCCTGATAAGGTACCTGGGGCACAAGGGCATGATAGACCAGGAGGATTTTCGCTCTATAATCGAAACCGTGGATAAAGAAGACGGTAGCTATGACGGCGGATACAGAGGCAAGCTTAACAAATAGCAAGCAAAAAGCCCGGTTTAAACCGGGCTTTGATCGAACCAAATAAATTAAGTCTCTTCAGTTTTTTTCTGAAAGGCCGGCAGCATCTGTGCAATGGCAGCTACGGCCGCCATGGCGGCGACTTTCTTTTTAGTCTCGAAAATCTGGGAAAGTTTTTCTTCCAGGGGTTTTTCGCGTGCCATTATCTCTTTCATGGACTCGATAAGGGTGGTCTCCTCCTCAATAAAGCGAGTGCTTAAATCGCCGGCCACGAAACGGGGATTTTCCATGACGGCTTTATGGAAAGGTATATTGGTGGTCACCCCGACCACGATATACTCATATAAAGCCCGCTTCATACGGGTGACGGATTCCTCCCGGTTACGTCCCCAGACCACCAGCTTGGAAATCATGGGGTCATAATAATGAGGGATAATGAAACGGGTATAAACGCCGCTGTCCACCCTCACGCCGATTCCGCCCGGCGAGCGATAGCCCTTCAATTTACCGGGAGATGGCGTGAAATTATTCAGAGGGTCCTCGGCATTGATACGGCATTCGATAGCATGTCCTCTCTGCCAGACATCCTCCTGCTTGAAGCTCAAAGGCAGGCCGGAAGCGATGCAGAGTTGTTCTTTAACAATATCGATACCGGTGACCATCTCAGTGACGGGATGTTCCACCTGTATACGGGTATTGGCTTCAACAAAATAATATTTGCCATCCGCATAGAGAAATTCCATGGTGCAGGGGCCTTCATACTTGACCTGTTGGGCTATTTTCACAGCCTTTGCACCCATCTCGGCCCTCAATTCAGGTGTGATAACCGGTGAGGGTGATTCTTCGATCAGCTTCTGATGCCGGCGCTGGATAGAGCATTCACGCTCACCCAGATGCACCACATTACCGAAGGAGTCTGCCAGCACCTGAATCTCGATATGCCGGGGATTGACCAGGTATTTTTCGATATACAGATCGCCGTTGCCGAAAGTGCTGAGGGCGATCTTGTGGGCCAGCGCCCAGTAAGGTTCCAGCTCGGATTCCTCATGGACCACGGTCATACCGATTCCGCCGCCGCCGCTGGCTGGCTTAATCAAAAGCGGATAGCCCATACCTTTGACTGCGGCCTTAATCTGTGCGATATCTTTAAGACCGCTGTCGGTACCGGGCACGATGGGCACATCGATCTGTTTCATCAGGTTGCGTGCAGTCACTTTGTTGCCCATTAAGGCGATGATGTGGCTGGTGGGACCGACGAACTTTATTCCGGCATTTTCGCAGGCATAAGCGAAATTGGGATTTTCCGCCAGAAAGCCATATCCGGGATGGATGGCTTCGGCTCCGCATTCCCTGGCTATTTCGATTATCCTTTTGATGTTCAGATAGCTTTCAGAGGCCGGAGAAGGCCCCAGATAATAGGCTTCAGTAGCATATTTGGCAAAAAGAGCGTCCTTATCGGCATCAGAATAAACGGCAACAGAGGCTATGTCCAGCTCGCGGCAGGCCCGCATGATACGGATAGCAATTTCACCCCGGTTGGCTACCAGTACTTTACTTAGCATCAGGGTCCACCACTATCAGCACATTGCCGGCGCTGACGACTTCACCTTCAAATGACATGATAGACTTGACCGTTCCGGAAACAGTCGAATGTATCTCATTCTGCATTTTCATGGCTTCAATGATAGCCACCAGGTCGCCTTCCTGAACTTTATCACCTATCTTGACTTTGAGAGACAGCACCATGCCGGACATAGGTGAGAGCACCGCGCCTTTGGTAACCTCGTTTTTATTGTTGGAGCGCGGTCTTTCAACCTCGATAGTCTTACCCAGAACCGAGGCGATTTTGATATTGAAGACTTCACCATCAACATCGACCGTGAATTCCGAAGGAAATTCGGCAGTAGAGCTTTCGGAAGGTTGAGGTTTGACGACAGCTTCAGCCGCTTTAATAACCTCTTCTTTGGTTTCACCCCGCAGGAATTTTACGGCAACCTGAGGATAAAGTGCATAAGTTAAGACGTCTTCTTCTTTACGTACGATCCCCATTTTTTTGGCTTCATCCCGCATTTTATCCATCTCGGGAGGCAGCAACTCGGCCGGCCGCTGGGTTATGACCTGTGCATCGCCGGCTACCAGTTTCCTGATTTCTTCACTGACTTCACCGGGCGGTCTACCGTAGTAACCCAGCAGATAGTCCTTGACCTCTTTGGTAACCTTTTTATATCTTTCGCCTGTTAACACGTTCAAAACAGCCTGAGTGCCCACCAGTTGTGACGTCGGTGTGACCAGCGGGGGATAACCCATCTCGGCGCGGACCCGCGGGACTTCATCCCAGACTTCGTTTAATTTGTCCAGAGCGTTCTGCTCTTTCAACTGGCTGACCAGATTAGAGAGCATACCGCCGGGTATTTGATGCAAGAGCACATTGACGTTGGGCCGCGTAGCTTCGCCGGTCAGCAGAGGACGATAAGTGTTGCTGAAGGCCGCAAACTGCTCACCTATCTGGTAAAGTTTCTCCAGGTCCAGCCCTGTATCATAGGGAGTGTTCTGTAAAGCAGCCACCGTGCTCTCGGTAGGCGGCTGGGAAGTACCCCAGGAAAAAGCGGAAAAAGCGGTATCCAGGATATCCACCCCGGCTTCAGCAGCGGCATAATAGCTCATCGGAGCCATACCACTGGAGCAATGGGAATGCAAATCCAGCGGAATCTGTGTTTTGGCCTTAATGGCTTTAACCAGCTCAATGGAGGCCGGAGGTGTTATCAGACCGGCCATATCCTTGATACAAATCGAATCGCAGCCCATAGCAGCCAGATCTTCCGCCAGTTGGGCAAAACCCTCGATGGTATGGACCGGGCTGACGGTATAACAGATAGTGCCCTGAACATGTGCACCATGTTCTTTAGCGGCCTTGATGGAAACCTCCATGTTGCGGATATCATTGAGTGCATCGAAGACTCGTATTACATCGATACCGTTTTTAATTGAAAGCCTCACGAATTCCTTGACTACATCGTCGGGATAATGTCTGTAACCCACCAGGTTCTGACCGCGTAAAAGCATCTGCAACTTGGTTTTGGGAGCTCTTTCGCGGATAGCCCGTAAACGCTCCCAGGGATCCTCATTCAAAAAGCGAATGCAGGTATCGAAGGTAGCACCGCCCCAGACTTCCAGTGAGAAAAAACCGACCTTGTCCATTTCGACGGCCACCGGCAGCATATCACGGGTGCGCATTCTGGTGGCGATCAAAGACTGATGAGCATCTCGCAGTGTGGTATCCGTAATTAAAACAGTCATATTAACTCCCTGAACAATCGATTTGGGAATGCCGGTCGTATCATGCCGGAAGGCGGCAAAACCGACAATGCATATACAATATAAATATCAAAACTAAATCATATCACAAAACGATAATCGGTTAAAATTGCGGAGGCTAATTACTCAGTTTTGGCGCTGCAGACGGTACAATTCTTCCTCCCTGCCGCCCAGCACCCTTAATATTTCACCGACCGAATGATCCTTCTCCAGTTTATGCCGCATCGGTAATTCCGGATGAACGGTATAGCGGTTACAGCGTCCCTCTTTTTGCCTGGCTACATAGCCCTTGATTTCGAGTTCATCTATGATATTCTGTACAGTCCGAATACTCAGGTTAGCCTCCTGAGCGATTTCCTGGGATGTGCTTTTGGGATGTTTGGCCAAATATACGAACACTCTGCCGTGGTTACTAAGAAAAGTCCACTCACCTTTTCTCATTAAAGCCCTTACCCCACACTAATTATTATGCAACATATTGCATGCATCCCATTACATAATTATACCCCAAAAATGTCTGAAAGCGCAAATTTAAGGTGCTTAAGGTATTGAGTATTACAGCTCGTCCAGGTTGTAGTTATTTAGAGTGATTACCCCTCCCTTACTTAATTCCTAAAGAGACCTGAAATCGACACCTTATTCATACTGAAATGAGCTGTTTTTAAGACTTTCAAGGCATCGGTTTGACCGCTCTTAACAATTGAATTCAAGCCAGCTATGAGCTATAATCGTGACAATTGATAAAGAAATTGCTTTATCGGGCCGCAAGACTGTTGGGAATTGGTAATCAGAGGGGAGGCATACAATCATTGATATCTAAACTGCACAAAAGCACGTCTATTCTGCTGGTTCTG